>JAUJMG010000381.1 GCA_030446955.1 Thermomicrobiales bacterium | reverse complement strand
CCTCGCCGTCATGCTGATTGATGGGCTTCGGGAGCGACCCATCAGCGATGGCGGGCAGCACCACATGGGCGCAAGCGTGTGTCAACGACGGCCTGAAAAGGGAGGCAGCGACAGAGCTTGAAAGATAACCGGAACGGCGGAGCCTAGACGTACGTACACGCCGCTGTTATACTCCGGCTCTCGGTGAATCGCCTCGCTTTCTTCGGTCAACAATCAGAACTCCCGTTCTACTTTCATGGCGGATCCCGCGCCCGCTTGTCGGTCCGCGCGGTCCTCGGCGTCCGCGCGGGCCGGAGGATGAGTTGCCCATGACTCGGGCCACGACGGATGCCGTCGCGTTCACGCTTTCAGCCGGCGTTCCCACCGACGTCGAGGATGCCCTCTTCATCGACCTGGAACCTGTCGGGCCGGGTGGAGGTCGGCGGCTGCTCGCCACTGTTGAGCCTCTGGAGCAGAGCCGTCGGGGCGCGGAGATCGCGGCGTCGGCATTGGCGACCCTGCGAGAGGCGTTCGCCGATGCTGCGGCACTTCCGGTTTCCGTCGCGCTGGCTCGGGCGTTCGCCGCGGCCAATGCCGCGGTGCGGGAGGAGAACCGTCTCCAGGTCAGGGAGGGACGGGGGCGCCGCGTCGATGTCGGAGCGACCGCGGTCGTGCTCGAGGGCCGCGAGCTGACGATTGCCCAGGTCCCGCCGACGCAGGCGGTCGTGGTGCAGGACGCCCAGGTCTACGCCTTTCCCTGCCTCGACTCCTGGGGTCCAGATTACCTTCCGACCATCGATCGTCCGACTCCCCCGGCCGAGCCGCTCGGCTACGCTGACCGCATCTGTCCCGATCTCTACCGCACGGTGATGGCACCGGGCGATCTGGTGCTCCTCTGCTCGACGGGCCTTGCTCGCTGTCTCGCGGAGGAGGGCATGGACACTTCCGCTGAGACAGGTGTAGCCGCTCCGCCGCTCGGTACCAATGCCGATGAGGTGATGGAGCAGTTGGAGCGGTTGGTCGAGGAGTACGACCTCGATCGCGCCCACGCCGCTTGCCTCACTGTCGGCCACGTCCCAGGAACCGACCTCCGCCTACCCGCCCACACGATGACCCGGATCGGGGAGGCCTGGTCGGTTGTCACATCGCGGGGCCGTCTCGTCTCCGGCAATGTCCTGCCTGGGAAGGTGCGTCGGCCGACGGCATGGGCAAGCCTTGCCGCTCCCTTCACTCGACCCACGTCTCGATCCGTGTTCGCCTCGGGCAATGATGGGGATGACGCAGGGGGCAGCCCCTTTGGACCCCTTCTCCCTCCCGATGCCGATCCTGCTCCCCCCTTCCCCGACCCGGACCGACCGGTCCCGCAGGCTCCTCGCTCGGAGCCGGTGGTGTCGATGCCAGCGCCGGTCTCCGGCGGATCGGGCGCGGCGATGCCGGAGGTGATGCCGGCTGGCGTCCCACCGTCGGCGCCGGATGACCTGGACGCTGGGTGGCCGCTTCCACCAAACGAGGTCCAGGGCGAGGGGCTGACAGCCCTTGCCCTTACCCTTCCACCGACGCTCTCGGATGGGTTGGCCGTCGGGCCCCACGTGCGCCGGTCCCAGATTCTTGCCTCGGCGCAGACCGCGACGGTTCGACTGCTGGAGCGGATTGCCCCCAAGCAGCCGGCCGCGCCTCCGCATGGCGCCGCCCGCGCCGCTCTGGTACCAGGGGCCTTAGGTATGCGCTGTTACCGCGGCACGGCCTCGCTGTCAGATCCGCCCGCTTGGCGCCTGAATCTCCCGCGCGGCCCGGTCATCCACGTGCCCCGCCGCCTGCAGGTAGCCGTCCTCGTGCTGCTCATCGTTGTCGCTGGCTCGGGCATCGCCTACGAGCGGCATCAGGCGCGGGTGGCGCAGATCAGCGCCGCGTTCGCCACGACGGACGAGGCGCTCCGGTTCGCGGCGACAGGCGCAGACGTGGCGGCGGTCCGCGCCCAACTCGAGGCGGCTCAAGATGCCCTTGATGATGCCGCGAACCTTGGTGCCCCGGCGAACGAGCTCACCCAACGGGAGGCCGGGCTTGCCGCCGCACGGGACCGTGCCGACGGCATCATCCGCCTGGCCGACGTCACGCGCCTCGGGGCACTGCCCACGGAGATGGCGGGGCGTTCAGTTCGCCTCATTCGGGGGGATCGCGAGATCTTCGTGGTCGGCGGCGGATTCTACCGGCTCACCCCTTCCGGCGACCGCCTCGTCCAGCTCCTCGCCCCCGGCGCCAAGGTGGGGAACACCACGGTTGGTGACCTGCACGACGGAGCGTGGGACGCGACTGGAGCCACGGTGACGGATGGCGGACATCTCTACGCTATGGACGGCACCGGCGCCTGGAAGCGGCGACCCATGGGCTGGCCTCGTGGTGACAGCGCGTGGGGTGCTGGACCGTCCGGCGCCTTCGAGGGCAGCTTCTATTTACTCGACCGCCGGGCGGGTCAGATCCTGAAGTTTGCCGGCTCGGAGGGGACCAAGCCGGAGGAGTGGGTCGAGCCCGGATTCCACCTCGATCTCATGACTGCGCGCGACTTAACGGTAGACGGTAGGATCCATGTTCTGCTGGCAGATGGCCGCGTGCTCTCGTTCTATCGGGGCGAGCTGGAGGCAACCCTCACCCCGGGTGTGACGCCACCACTCCGCCAGCCGGTCGCACTCTACGGCGGACCCGACACCCAGGCTCTCTACATCGTTGACGGGGGGGGCGAAGGAGGCGGTCGGATCATCCAGGTGCGCCGTGACGGCGATGGTATTCGTCAGCTTCTGCTTCCCTCCTCCCCCGCTGGAGCACCAGGCACCAACCCCCTGGCGGATGTTCAGGACCTCGTCGTCGACGAGGCGAACCGGACCCTCTACTTTGTGACGGGTGACGCGCTTTGGCGCGCCACGCTCCCCGAGGAGGCAACTGGCGCCTGATTTATTCAATGGCTGGCGGGCAGGAGGAATTGGGACACAACAGTCCTCGGTTCGGGAGAGGGATTGGCGGAGTCAGCGCCTCGTCGCTGTTGCCAAGGCCATCACCCGTGCCGGCCTTCAGGTCCGCCAGAGTGAGGCGCCAGCCACGACCAACAAGGTGGGTAGCGCCATCGGTGCCCCAACCTGACGGGAGAAGTCGTGAACGGCTCCGCACTCATTGCCTACGGAGCGTCTTGAACCTCGGACGGCTCGAGGTGAGACACGGCGCAGGTTGTTGCTGCGGGTGACACCTGCCAGCAAGCCGGCAAGCACCCCCGGGCCCCTCCGCTCCTGATCATTTCGGTACTCCTTCTCCGTGAGTTCGTCACTTGCTCGCCACACTTCTGTGACGCCGGCCCTCCATCCTGAATGCATCTCCCCCGCGGTGGCAGGGAGGTGGGCTGACCCGGCAAGGGCGTTGATGAAGTGGAGGAGATAGATCGTGGAGAAGGCAATCAAGCTGGGCACGGCGCTGGTGGTTCTGGCGTTGGGGATTGGCACCGGTTTGGCGGCGACAGCATCGTCAGCGATCCCCCCTAAGCAGCTTGGGTCGTAATCGGCGCGCTAGGTGACTGGATCCAGGCAGACAGCTACGGATGAAGGCCAGGTTGCTCTCACCTGCTGCCAACGGCGTCAACCCGTCAAGACCGGCTGCCCAATGATCGGGCGTCCAGCTCGATATACCGGCTGAACAGGGAACGGGGAGGGGCGATGATGAGCCCCTCCCCGTTCGTGCCCTATGCCCTATCTCTATCCATCGCAGACGATGGCTCGTTCCGTGGTTGGCCTCGTTCCACGCATACCCTCGACGGAGGCAGGAGGACCTTTTGTCGAGCGTGCCTGCGAGAGATGCAGTCCCACCCCAGGCCAACGGGGTCCCACTCAAACTCGCTGCCCGAGAGTGGTTGACGCGATGCGCAGACGAGCACCGGCGAACCACAACCGCGAGGGCCTTACGCTCGCTCGCGCATCGCCGAGTGCCGCGGCTAAGCGCTGGCGGAGTTAGGGTTAGGGACCGTGTCCTGGAGCGCCGCCCCGTCTTCCAAGGCAACGCCGGTGGCCGACGGTGCTCCGATCACCTGATCCTCAAATCCCTCAGCGACAACTCCTGTCGGCTCAGTGTCCAAGATCGTGTCTTCGCCGCCTTCCGGGCCTGCCATGACCGCTTCCTCGGCCGCTGGCTGTGCGCCCTGCGCCGACGCCGTCCGCCGCTCCGCCAGCAGCACCCCGGTCACCACGCCGGCAGCGGCCAAGGCCGAGAGCGCGGCAGGCACCCGCACCCCCAGCGCCCGGTCCAGTGAGTAGCGACCGGGACCCGCAAGTGCCAGTGCAATGCCGGTAGCCGAGTAGAGCACCGGCAACTCTGCACCGCCCTCGGTCACCCAAATCGGCTTGTTCCAGTGCGCCTTGCGGGCCGCCGTCGCCATCG
>JAUJMG010000380.1 GCA_030446955.1 Thermomicrobiales bacterium | reverse complement strand
CGGTGGTCTGCCCCACGGTCAACTCTTACAAGCGCCTTTCCGCCGGTCACCGCGCCCCCCGCCACGCCCGTTGGGCCCGCGTTGGCCAGTCCTCCCTGATCCGGGTGCCGGCCTGGGCCGCCGACGAGGAGACGGCCCTGGAGCTGCGCAGCCCGGACGCGATGGCCAACCCCTACCTCGCGATCGCCGTGGCGCTCGCCTGTGCCCTGGACGGCATCAACCGCGGCGAGGAGCCGCCCGATCCCCTCGACGAGAGCCTGGTCGTCTACGACGACGCCGAGCTGCTGCGCCTTGGCGTCCCCCGCCTCCCCGCCACCCTGGGCGACGCCCTGGCCGCCTTGACCGAGGACGG
Organism: Thermomicrobiales bacterium; assembly: GCA_030446955.1. Taxonomy (GTDB): domain Bacteria; phylum Chloroflexota; class Chloroflexia; order Thermomicrobiales; family UBA6265; genus LC2-1. The sequence goes on along the minus strand of JAUJMG010000380.1, from coordinate 4,042 downwards.
GGTGATCCGGGCCGCCCTCGGCGACTACGTCTTCGAGCAACTCCTCGCCGTCAAGCGCGCCGAATGGGAGGAGTACCGCCGCTACGTCAGCCCCTGGGAGCACGCCCGCTACGGGGACCTGTAGTCGTCAGACGCCACACGCCAGACGCCAGACGCCAGTAGTCAGAGGACAGAAGGTGGAGGAGAACGATGTGAGTACGCAAGATAGCTCTTGCCTTGTCGTGATTGGAGACCGCCGCGGCACACTGCCGCCTTCCCACTGGCGTCTGCCCACCGGCGTCTCCGTCCCGTGATCACCGTCCGCGACGTGATCGGTCTCGCGCTGCCCGCCCCGACGCGGGTGGTGGCCGGGGACGCCGGCTTGGACCGGGAGGTGACGTGGGCCACGCGCCTGAGGCCCACCCCGCCCGCCTTCGGCCACCTCAGCGGCGGGGAGTTGGTGCTGGTGCCGTCGGCGGTGCTGGAGCTGCTCGACGAGCGCCTCACCCTGGAAGCCGCCGTGCGCCAGCTCGCCGGGTTCGGCGTCGCCGCGATCGCCCACGCCGGCGAGGTCTCCCCCGAAGCGCGGGCCGCTGCCGGCGAGACGGGCGTGCCCCTACTCCAGTTGCCCGCCGACGCCGACCTCGGGGCGCTGGAACGGGAAGCGTCCCGCGTCATCACTGAGCGCCGGCGTGCCGTCCAGCGGCGCGGCCAGGAAGTCGGGCGGCGGTTGATGGAGTTGGCGATCGCCGGCGAGCCGCTCTCAGCGCTGGTCCGCGGTCTGGCAGATCTAGCGGGGCGAGCCGTCGCCCTGGAAGGGCGGGACGGTCGCCTGCTCGCCTCCCACAGCCCGGACGCTCCCGACGCCGCGCCGGAGGTCGCGCCCCTGCTGGCGCGCGGGCCAGATGGGCTCGTGGGTTGGTTGCGGACCTCCGCGGCCGGCAGCCCCGCCGAACCGCCGACCATGGTCGCGGACCTGGACAACCGCTGGGCGCGTGTCGTCGCGCCGGTGATCGGGCGCGACGGGCTGCTCGGAAGCCTCTCCCTGATCGTGCCGCGTAGGGCCGGAACCCCCGAGGACCAGCAACTGGCCTCCCGCGGAGCCGCGGCCTGCGCCGTCGTCCTGGCCCGGGATCAGGCCGCCGCGAGCGCTCGCCGCGAGGTCGAGTTGAACGTGCTCGACGAGGTGCTCGACGGGGCGCTGCGCAGCGAGGTCTCCCTGCTCCAGCAAGCCCGCCGCCTCGGGCACGATCTTGAGGCGCCCCACGTTGCGCTCGTCGCCCGGTTCGACCCCCGCGGCGACGGTCCGGTCCCGGTTCGCGGCCGGGACGGGCGGTGGACGGGGTTGGACGAACTGGTCGCGCGGACCGCCGGTCCCGGCGCCGGCCGCGACGGCCGTGGCATCCCACTCTGGCGCGTCCGCAACAACAGCGCCGAGATCATCTGGCCGGCCGCCACGCCGGCCGAGGCCGACCGGATCACCGCGGCGATCTTCGACGGCCTCGCCGCCGAGTCACGCGGTGCATCGCCGGGCCCCGCCGGCGGGGAGGCGGTCTCGGTCGGCGTGGGGCGGCCCGGCGCAGGACTGGAAGGTATCCGGCGCTCCCACCAGGAGGCACGCCAGGCCCTCCACCTGGGGCGGCGGCTCCACGGACCCGGCCGCGTGACTCGCTTCGACGAACTGGGCGTCTATCGTCTGATCCTCGCCGCCGCCGGGCTACCGGACATGCGCGCCTTCCACGACGAGACGCTCGGCCCGCTGCTGACCTACGACCGCCAGCACGGGGCGGAGTTGATCCGTACCCTGGAAGCCTACTTCGCCGCCAACTGCGGGCCTAAAGAGGCGGCCGGCATCCTCCACGTCCACCGCAACACCGTCCTCTACCGGCTGGAGCGGATCGGCGAGATCACCGGTCTCGCGCTGGACGACCCCGACGTGCGCCTCCGCCTTCAGCTCGCGCTGCGCATCCACCTCGCGGTCTTCTCCTCCGTGGAGTAGTCCCGGTTGTCACCGATAAAACCGCCCGGGGCAGGCCCGGGCATGCCGGTTGCATTGCCGGAGGCTTCAGGGACGGCGTCAGCGGTGCCGTCATCCGGGTGATTCGACGATTTACGGAGACTCCACCATGAGCGCGACCGTCGCGTTGCCGGCCGCCTCCGCCCCGCCGAGCGCCCGCGCCCTGTTCGTCCGCCGGACCTACGGGCACGTGGCCCTGGCCATCCTCGCCTTCGCCGCCCTGGAGTGGCTGCTCCTCCGGTGGGACGGCGCGCGCGACCTGGCGCGCGGCATGACCGGCGGCTACAACTGGCTCCTCGTCCTCCTGGCGTTCGGCGTCGTCTCGTCGCTCGCCGACCGCTGGGCCCGCTCCGAGGCATCCATCGGGCGCCAGTACCTCGGCCTCGGGCTCTTCGTGGCCGCCGAAGCCGTGCTCTTTCTGCCGCTTCTCCTCGGCGTCTCCTCGAGCGACAGCGACGTCATCCCCATCGCCGGGCTGCTCACCCTGCTGCTGGTTGCCGGCCTCACGGCGGTCGTGGTCCTGACCCGGACGGACTTTTCGTTCCTGCGCGGCGGGCTGGTCGTGGGCGGCTTCCTGGCGCTCGGCGCCATCGTCGCCAGCATCCTCTTCGGCTTCACCCTCGGCCTCGGCTTCTCCTTGCTGATGGTCGGCTTCGCCTCAGCCGCGATCCTCTACAACACTTCCAACATCCTCCGCGCCTACCGCACCGACCAGCACGTCGCCGCCGCGCTCGCCCTCTTCGGCTCCGTCGCCCTGCTCTTCTGGTACGTCGTCCAGATCGTCAACAGCCAACGGCGGTAGGTACGATGCCGTGGCTGCTCAAACGGGACCCGGTTGATCGTGCGGTTGCCCGTGACCAGCAGCCCGTGCTCTGCCACGCTGGGGCTTTATGGGTGTATATCCCGGCGATTCACCCCGGGCAGGCAGAAGCCGACGCGCGACCGCCCCTTTAGTCGGAGGTAGTACGAGAAGGTTCAGTCTGGAGGGCAGGCGACGTTTCCAGGGGACGCGCGGCAGGCGGCTGGGATACGACCTGGCGATACCGTCATGATCCAGGCAACCGGTCCGGGTTCGCTCCAATTCTCGGTGCTGCCCCGACTGAGCCTCGTGCAGGTGCTGGAGCGGTACCGGATCGAGGGCGAGGTCGACATGGCCGTGCTTCGGCGAGAGGCGGAGGAAGACGTGGCGGCCGATGCGCTCAGGCATCCAAACCCCTGAGCGCTTCGGTCCCAATCGCTCTCCCGGACACCACCGAATTCGGGTTCGCCGTGGAGGGACGGCAGCTACGGTCGGCCGGGCCGGTCCCGCCACCGAGACCGCCAGCGACTTGAAGGCGACGAGCTGGGGATTGGCAACCGGCGCGGTCCTACTGCAGGCTGACGTTGTGCGCTTGCATCACCTCCTCCAACCGCTCCATATGGAGGGTCAGTCCGTACCGGGTTGCGATCTCCATCAGCCGCCCGATGTCGGGCGGTCCGCCGGTGGCGAGAACCTCGGCCACCTTGCGGAAATAGCGCTCGAACCCGGCCCGCGTGATGATCCCCTGGATCCTGTCGGGTGCGGGACCGGCGTTCCAAAAGGTGTGGGGGATGCCCTGGGGTGTCATCACGTAGGTGCCGGGCGTCGCCTGGAACAACTCGTCCCCGATCTGCACACCGACTTCCCCTTCCAGCACGAGGGAGATCTCATCCTCGTGGGTGTGGGTGTGCGGCACGGCCCCGAGGGCGCCGGGCCGGATTGGGTGCTCGACGGTCGAGAACGCGCCCCCGTCTCCTCCCCAGAGCGTTTGTAAACGGCTCCCAGGCCGCCCAGCGCCACCGACTCCCCGTCGTCCGGCGGGATCAGGAAGCGCCCCTCTTTCGTCATCCCATCGGCTCCTCTCCGGGTCATGACCCGGAGAGGAGCACACCCATGGTCTCGTTCCAAGTCGGTGCTGATGAGCGAGTCGCCCAGCCCGGTGCTCCGCGATTACCGCACGCCCGCCACCGCGCGCGCCGCCGTCTCGATCCGCTCCAGCGCCCGCGTCAGGTTCTCCTCCGAATTGG
>JAUJMG010000379.1 GCA_030446955.1 Thermomicrobiales bacterium | reverse complement strand
AAGCTCCGTCACCTCTACCCAACCACTGCAAACCCAAGTGGACGGTGAACTAGCCCGTCCTTGCAGGTTCCGCGTCGTCTTCTGGCAGGAATCGGCACCTGCTTTTTGGGGAGCAGCAGGTTTTGCTACTGTGGAGCCAGTTCTGTATGATGCAGTATCTCTTGTGCATCTAGGTTGGCATCGGTACGTGCCCGTGCTTGCCCGCCATCGGTGCGGCAGATCTGCTCCCGTGTTTGGAGACCGCGCCATGATTGACCCCATTCATGCCTTCCCCGATCCGCCATGGACCCAGCGATCCGTGTCGCTGGCGGACCTGCGAGAGCGTGCGGACCTCCTCACCCTCCTGGTCGAGCATGCCCCGGCGATCCTCTGGTCGACCGACACGGATCTGCGGTTCACCTCCTCCTTCGGTGGTGGGTTGGCTCATCTGGGCCTCCAGCCTGACCAAGTCGTCGGCTCAACACTCTTCGAGTTCTTCCAGACCGATGATCCCGACTCCCCACCGATCGCCGCCCACCGTCAAGCCCTCGCGGGCACGTCCGACACCTACGAGCAAACTTGGCTGGGCCGGACTTTTCGCTTCCAGGTTGAGCCGTGGCGAGCGTTCGACGGCACGCTCCGGGGCACACTTGGCGTAGCCTTCGACATCACCGAACACGCTCAGGCGGAGGAGGCGCTGCGGCGGAGTGAGGAGTGCTTCCGCTCTCTCGTGCAGAACGCCTCAGACCTCGTTGTCATCCTCGATCCGAACGGAATGGCGCAATACATCAGCCCGGCAGTGCAACGACTGCTCGGCTATGCCCCCGACAATGTCCGCAGCGGTACCGTGTTCTCCGTGATCCATCCTGAGGACCACGGCAAGGTCCAGCAATTCATTATCGATGCCGTGCAGCAACCGGACAGCACGCCATCAGTCGAGGTGCGTGTCCGCCACCAGGATGGGGCCTGGCGGTGGTTTGAGGCCAGAGGCAGCAACCGCCTCACCGACCCGAGCGTGTGCGGCATCGTGGTGAACTCTCGCGACGTGACGGAAAGCAAGCAGGCTCAGGAAGCTCTGCGGAGCAATCACGAGCGGTACGAGACCCTACTTGCCGCGGCGGAACGGCAGGCGCGGGAGCTCGCGCTGCTCCATGTCGTCCGCACGGCGCTGGCGCGTGAACTGGAGCTGCCGTGGCTCTTCAAGACGGTGGTCCACGCCATCTCTGACACCTTCGGCTACACGCAAGTCAGTATCTACCTCGTCGACGGCGACCACCTCGTGCTTCAGCATCAGGTCGGCTACGACCGCGTGCTGGAGCGTATCCCCATTGAGCAGGGGATCATGGGCCGGGTCGTCCGCACAGGTGAGCCGGTGCTGCTCGAGGATGTGGGCGCCGATCCCACGTTTCTCCGAGCCATGGACGGCATTGTCTCGGAAGTGTGCGTGCCGCTCCGCGACCAAGGCCGAGTGGTGGGTACGCTCAATGTCGAGAGTACGAGCGACGTGCGGTTGAGACAGGGGGATCTCCGGCTGGCGCTGGCGCTGAGCGAGCACATCAATGTGGCGCTGGCGCGAACGAGGCTCTACGCCGAGGTTCAATCCAGTGAGGCACGCTTCCGCTCGTTGGTCCAGAATGCCTCGGACGTTATCGCCATTCTGGACGCCGAAGGGAGTCGGCGGTACGTCAGTCCGGGCATTGAGCGAGCGCTCGGTTATACCCCGGACGAACTGATCGGGGCCAACGTCTTCGATCTGATCCATCAAGATGATCTGCCCCGGACGCGGCGCCTCTTCGCCGAGCTGCTCGAGCAAGTGGGGGGCACCAGCCAGGCCGAGCTGCGCCTGCGTCACCGGGACGGGTCATGGCGATGGTTCGATGTGGTCGGCACCAATTTGCTCGCCAACCCTAACGTAGGTGGGGTGGTGATCAATTCCCGGGATGTCACGGAGCGGAAAGCGTTCGAGGCGCGGCTGGCGCGCCAGGCCTTCTACGACCCGGTCACGGCCCTGCCTAACCGGGCCTTGTTCATTGACCGCCTGGACCGGGCTTTGGAGGAAGAGCGGCGCGGCGGCGGAGCGGTGGGCGTCCTCTTTCTGGACCTGGACCGCTTCAAGGTGATCAACGACAGTTTGGGACACGAGGCTGGGGATCGGGCACTGGTGATCGTGGGGGAGCGCCTGGGAGCCTGTTTGCGCCCTGGAGACACCGTCGCCCGGTTTGGGGGCGACGAGTTCACGGTCCTGCTTGAGGGCTGCGACGTCGCCGAGGCAGCGCGAATTGCGGACCGTGTCCAAGCGGTGCTGCGATCTCCAGTCCAGCTCACGGGACACGAGGTGCTGCTTGGCGCGAGTGTTGGCATTGCAGTCAGCGCACCGGGGCTGGACCGGCCAGGAGACCTCCTGCGCGCGGCGGATACGGCACTCTACCAGGCTAAGGCCGCCGGCCGGTCCACCTGGGTGGCCTTTGAGCCGTCCATGCACGCGGAGGCCATTGCGCGGCTGGAGTTGGAGGCCGCCCTGCAATCGGCGATCGAGCGGCGGGAGCTGCGGCTGGCCTATCAGCCAGAGGTCGATCTGGCAACGGGCCGGGTTCTGGCGGTCGAGGCGTTGGTGAGGTGGCACCGTGATGGCCAGCGGCCGCTGTTGCCGGACGCATTCGTACCACTGGCCGAGGAGACAGGGCTGATCGTGCCGATCGGCCAGTGGGCAGTGGCCGAGGCTTGCCGTCAGGCACAGGTGTGGCAGGCAAGGGGCCTGAAGGCGACCCCGGTCAGTGTCAACCTCTCCGTCCAGGAGTGCTGGCAAGACGGGCTCGTCGACTACATTGAGCGCGTCCTCCGGGAGACGGCGCTGCCGCCACATCTGCTCAGGCTTGAGATCACGGAGCGAGCGCTGAACGAGGATTTCGAGGCAACCGAGACCACGCTGCGTGATCTCCGCAGCCTCGGCGTGCGCCTGGCGATTGATGACTTTGGGACCGGGTACTCGTCGCTTAGCTCCCTGCGTCGCCTACCCGTGGACACCCTCAAGATCAATCGCACGTTCGTGGTCGGGGTCGGGGACGAAGCGACGGACCGGGCCATTGTCGAGGCGATTACCTCCCTCGCGCACGCGCTTGGGATGGAGGTGGCGGCGGAGGGCATCGAGACACCCGAGCAACTGGCCCACGCGCGTGCCGCTGGATGCGATCGAGGGCAGGGCTATTACTTCGCCGAGCCGCGGCCATCGGAGGCGGTCGATACGTTTCTCTCCCGTTCCTCAGAGGCTGCCACCGATTGAGCAGGACAGGGTGAGTCACGCGGATCGGCGGGGGCCGAGACCTGGCAGCCCATGCGAACGGGACGCGTTGGAGAGAGCGGAATGCCGTTCCCCAATAGCCTTCTTTCCACTCTGACTACGCACGTTATTGAGTGGTTAAGAGCGACCGGCAAGAGGCCTGGCAAGAGTCGTCGGGTGGTGGGGCGGGTGACCCAGCGGTAGCAGGTGCGTGCCCGCTGTATCAGGCACCGGGTGACCACGAATGCAGCGGCAAGGAAGAGGGAGCAATCGACCACTGCCCGTCGGCGCTCGGTGCAGCGGCGCAGCTTGCCGTAGCCGTTCATCCAGGCCTGCGTCCGCTCGACCACCCAGCGCTTGCCAATCTGCAGCGGGGCCGGCACGCCCTTGCGCGCGATCACGCCGGTGATGGCGAGTCTCTCCAGGAGGACGCGCGTGCCGGCGCCGTCGTCCCCGCGGTCCAGGTGCGCGGTGATCCCGGCTGGCCGTGGCCCGAGCGCCTCCAGCCCCGCCAGCGTTGGCACCAGAAGGAGGGCGTCGTGTCGGTTGGCCCCCGCCGCCACGACGTGCAGCGGAACTCCCGTCCCATCGGTGAGCGTCGAGCGCTTGAGCCCCCGCTTGCCCCGGTCCACCGGCGAGCGCCCCGCCTTCTCGCCGCCGCACGGCGCCTTGGTGATGCAGCCGTCAACTGCCACGTCGTCCAGATCGAGCCCGATCATTCGGTCGTCCTGCTCCACCACCAAGGCGTGCAACGTCTGAGCTAAGCCGGCCTCCGCCCAGTCTCGGACCCGGCGTCGGATCGTCCGGTCCGAGCACCCCGGCGTGGCAAGCCGCTCGTACCCCGAGCCGTGGACCAGCGCGGCGACGACGTGCTCGAAGACGACGCGATCGGGGATGCGGCGGCGGTGGCAGCCGAGCGGATGGGTGGGAACGACCGCCGGGCGCTCGGGCAAGAGGGCGACGAACTGTTCCCACACGGGCTCCAACAGCGATCCTGGCACGGCAGGCACGGGAACCTCCAGCGAGACAGAGTCCAAGCACCTCTATCTTCGCCGGCCCGCGCCTGCCCCAGCTGCTCCCTATTGCCGGTCGCTATTAGGCCGGTGTGCTAGTTGAGGGGGCCTCCGTCGTGGTACGGAAG
>JAUJMG010000378.1 GCA_030446955.1 Thermomicrobiales bacterium | reverse complement strand
CGCCAAGCACGATCGCGGCAAGCGCGTAGCGACTGGCCAAGCCGCGCCACACCGTAAGCGCCAACAGCACCTCTGCGCCTACTACGGCGAAGGGCAGGTCGATGCCTCGTGGTTGCCACTCGCGGCCCAACCCATGCGCCAGCTTGGCTCCGAGACGCCCCGTAGTGGTGAAGCGCGCGCCCAGAGTCACCCCAACTCGCCGCATCGCCTCGGCCCGGCTTTCTACCGCCACGTTTGGCCAGTTGTTTCCCTGGCGCTGCATCTCCTCGGTGCGGAACGCGAACAAGTTCACCGTTCGCCCGATGGGGTCCGGCCAGAGATAGGGGTAGACCACAATGAAGGTGGCCAGCGCGACGACGGGGAGGGCCAGCAGCATTCGGCCGAGCCGCTCGTCCAGGCTTCGGCCGCGCTCTGCTGGTGGGCCGAGCAGGCTGGGCAGCAACCCGCGCCGGCGAGCGTAGGCGCGGGCCACGAGCAGCCCGCCGAGACCGCCGAGTGGAAGGGCCAGCAGCAGCGGCGTCAGCTTTGTGGCCCCGCCCAATCCGAGCAGGATCCCCAACACGGCCAGCCGGAACCAGCTAGGCCGGTCTGCCAGCCGGCACGCTGCCAGCGCCGCCAGTGCCACAAGCAAGAAGAGCAGCGCGTCCGAGACGGCCTGGCTGGAGAGGTAGATCATCAGCGGATGGGCAGCCAGGAAGAGCGCCGCTGCTACGCCTCCGACCCGGTTGGAGAGCCGCTTGACGAGGAAGTAGACGACGACCACGCTCAACGCACCGACGAACGCATTGGTTCGCCGGCCTGCGTCCAGGTCCGCTCGGTCGGCCATGTTACCGAGCGCCGTATTCCTCTTGCGGCTCAGCTTGAAGTCCCAGACGCCGTTGGTCGTGAGGTCTCGGCCCTGTGCCAGCAGCCCGACACCCATGAGGTAGGAGCCCAACGGTGGTTGTCCACGGGTGAGATACCCGTCGTCCCAGGTGGGTCCAAAGGGATCGAACAGATCTCGGACATAGTGGGCGCGGTTGAGCCAGCGCGTCTCGTCGGGGTGGAAGGGCGTCAGTCGCAAGTCGGAGAGGTTCTGCCAGAAGGCAAGCGCGAAGAGCACAAGGGTGATGGCGACGTCCTGCCACTGAGCCCCAGACCGTGCCATCCCACCCGGGCCCGAGACATCCGGCAGGGCGGCGTTCCCCCGCCGTCGCACGCGAGGGCGAACGACGCGCCGGGGATGGACTCCAACGGCGGACGCGTTCCCGACGACTTCGGCCATGGTGGACAACCCTGTATTGGACAGGCCGAGCGGCCGGGACGTGCCGATCGCTGGTGGGCGGACGGAAGCCAGCCGCCGAGCCCGGACCCACCGGCGGCACCGCTGAGGGCGCTCACCAGCGATCGGCATCATGGCCAGCGCGTTCGAAAGCAGTGTACCAGAGCTATTCAATCACCCATCCTCAGTGACAATGAATGCTCGGGTGGTGCGGGACTGGGGCACCGGGAGGGCGATTAGCGGCGCCCCGCCAGTGGTCCAGGGAGTATCCGGCTCACGCGTGATCGAACACTCGCGACGGGGTTCGTTCGCGGCGACGGACTCGGGTGGTGGCTGGGAGCCGCCGGAGACGGCGCAATCGGCTCGGTTGTCGAGGCCATGACGGTAGGGGCCGGGCGAGCATCGGGAGCATCGGGCCGGACCGATGCGCGGCCGGGGTGGGCTGGCTCGGGCGAAAGCGGCGCCGCCGTCTGTGTCGCACCCCGCGCCCTGGAACGGAGGAGCGCGCGAGCACGGCTGGCAAGCAGGCGCAGGGCCACCCAACCGTATCCGAACAGAAGCCCCGCTCCCAGGGCCAGGGTGACCAGGATTGGCAGGTGGTAGCGAGCAAAGTCTGCCCGCATGCCGAGGAGGATGATGGCCGCTTGACCGCCAAGCACGATGCCGCCCAGCGCGTAGCGGCTGCGGAGCCCGTACATCACGGCGAGCAGTGCCAGCAGACCGAGCCCCGCCGTCCCCAGCGCCAGGTCCAGCCAGGCCGCGTCCCATGTGAACCCGAACCGCTCATCGGCCAACTCCGCCAGTCGGCCACTCGTGGTCATCTTCTCCCCGAGCGTCGTGTTCACCCGCGCCAGCGCATCGGCCGGTCCGCTTACCTGCAGGTTCTCCCAGAGCTCCCCCTGGCTCTCCATCTCCTGCGCCCGGAATGCGAAGAGGGCTTTCGTGCGCTCGAGCGGCGCGGGCCACAGGTAGGGATAGCAGAGAACGAAGACCGCAAAGGCCACGACCGGGAGCGACCCCAGCATCCAGCCCATGTCTTGGTCTTGTCGCGATGGCCCGCCTCCCGTGGCGCGTTCCGGCAGTTTGTGGAGCAGCAAGGCGACCCCGATACCGGCGAGTGGCACGGTGAGCAGCATCGGGCTGAGCTTGGTAGCACCGCCAAGACCGAGCAATACCCCAAGCAGGATGGCTCGCCCCCACGTAGGCCGGTCGGCCAGACTGACCGCAACGAGGGCCGCAAGGGCCACCAGCAGCGCCAGCAGGGCGTCCGAACCGGCCAGGCTCGAGAGGTAAATGTTCAGGGGATGGGGAATCAGGACCAACGCCGCGACCAGCCCCGCCAGGCGGTTGCCCAGGCGCTTGCCGAGGAAGTAGAGCGTCACCGCGAGGAGCGCCCCGACCACAGCGTCTGTCCTCCGGGCTGCCACCAGGTCCGCCTTGACCGGCATCCGCCCCCGGGATCGGTTCCAGGCAGTGTTCTTATTGAAATCCCAGAGCCCGTTGGTGTTCAGGTCGCGCCCTTGAACCACCAGGCCGAGTCCCATCAGGTAGGAGCCGAGGGGCGGCTGGCCGCGGGGCAGATAACCATCGTCCCAGGTATGACTGAGGGGGTGAATCGCTTCACGGAGGTAGTGGGCGCGGTGGATCCAGCGTGCTTCGTCACGGTGGAACTTGGTCGAGTCGACGTAGGCGAGGTTCTGCCAGAGCCCGAGCGCGAAGATGGCGAGGGCGATGAGCAGGTCAAGGAGGCCGCGCTTCACAGCTCTTCCACTACTCCAGACCCGCATGCGGGAACGAACCCACGCCGCATGGGCGTGGCGGGCCGATCACGGCAGCGCCAGGACGCATTCCCGCACGACGGATTGGTCGCGCGGTACCGTGGTTGAACGCGAGTCTACCAAAGCGGCGCCCGCACGGCGTTCACCGCCGCGATCTGCATCCCCATCCTGATTGCCTCTGCTACACGTTGCCCGTGACCTCAGCCAGGCGATCGAAGAAGGTGGGGAAGGTTTTGGCAACGCAGCCGGGGTCCAGGATCCGTACGCCCGGCGCGCGCAGCGCGGTGATTGCGAAGCTCATCGCCATCCGGTGGTCGTCGTAGGTCGCCACTGCGGCCGGGGTGATCGGGGCGGGGTGGACCGTGAGACCGTCCGGGCGTTCCTCGACCCCTTGGCCCAGCCGCCGCAGTTCGGTCGCCAGGGCAGCCACGCGGTCGGTCTCCTTCAGGCGGGCGTGGGCGATGCCGCGGATCGTGGTCGGCCCGTCAGCGAACGGCGCGATCGCGGCTAGGGTCTGGGCCGTGTCGGAGATGCCGTTCAGGTCCAGGTCCACGCCGCGCAGGACGCCACCCGCCGGGCCGCGGACCTCGACCGCGTCCGCCTCCTCCGTCACCGTCGCGCCCATCGCCGCCAGCACGTCGACGAAGCGGAGATCCCCCTGCGCCGAGTCCCACCCGAGACCCTCCACCCGCACCCTGCCCCCCGTCACCGCCGCCGCCGCGAAGAAGTAGGAGGCGTTGGAGGCGTCGGGCTCCACCCGGTAGACCCGGCCCTGGTAGCGCTGCCCCGGCGCCACGCGGAAGACGCGCCACCCCGCCTGGTCCAGCTCCAGGTCCACCCCGAAGGCCGCCATCACCGCGCCGGTGAGGGGCATGTACGGCTTGGAGACGAGATCCCCGATCACCTCGACCTCGACCCCCTGCTTGGCGTAGGCGCCGGCCAGCAGGAGCGCGGAGAAGTACTGGCTGCTCTGGTCCCCCGCCATTGCCACCCGGCCGCCGCGCAACCCTGCCGCGCGCACCGTCACCGGCGGGCAGCCCGTCCTCTCGTCGCTGACGGCGTCCGCCCCCAGAGCCGTGAGCGCGTCCAGCAGCGGCGCGATCGGGCGGCGGCGCATCCGGGGCACGCCGTCCAGGCGGTAGATTCCGCGTCCCAGGGGCAAGGCGGCACAGAGGAACCGCATCGCGGTCCCCGCGTTGCCGACGAACAGATCCGCCCGCTCCGCCGGAAAGGTGCCACCCCCGCCCCGAATGGCGAACCGATCTCCCGCCTCGTCGCTCTCCACCCCGATGCCCAGCGTGTTGAGCGCCGCCGCCATGTAGCGGGTGTCGTCGCTGTGGAGGGCGCCGGTCAACTCGCTCGGGCCGTCCGCGAGCGCGGCCACCAGCAGCGCCCGGTTCGTGATGCT
>JAUJMG010000377.1 GCA_030446955.1 Thermomicrobiales bacterium | reverse complement strand
GTCCGCCACCGCGATGTAGCTCTCGGGGTCACCCGAGCGCAGCATCAGACCAGAGCAACGTCAAGGTCCCTGCCGAAAGGCATCGAGAGCGCACAGGAGAGCGCCGGGGTATCAACCCGGCGCTCTCTCGCGTCTGAAAGTCACCCCCAAAGCTCACAGGGAGCGCGGCAAAGGAGAAGGAATGAAAGCGATCTGGAACGGAGCCGTGCTGGCCGAGAGCGACGATACCGTGGTGGTCGAAGGCAACCACTACTTCCCGCGAGACGCCGTGAACAAGGGATACCTGCGTCCCAGCGAGACCCGCACCATCTGCCCCTGGAAGGGCACCGCCAGCTACTACACCCTGGAGGTGGACGGCCAGACGAACCCCGACGCCGTCTGGTACTACCCAGATCCGAAGGAGGCCGCTCACCAGATCCGCGATCGGGTCGCCTTCTGGAAAGGCGTCACCATCCAGCCGTGAGGAGTAGGAGTCGTCTTCGCTCCCCTGTCCATCGTCGTCATGGCCTCGGGGTGGTTGTGGTGGTGGTCACCGGACGCCGGCGCAATGAGGGGGTCGTTCCTGTTGCAGGTCACGTCGGATCAACGTCAACGTGTGCCGGCCACACCGTGCTCCCGTTGTCCGTCTCCCCCCGATTAGTCACCATTGCAGGTGTCGTCAGCCGGGTTTAGCTGGCTTCGTGGTGTGAGCGCGAGGATTGATCCCCGCGCAGCGGCGCGACGGCGAACACCCTTCAAGAAGGATCCGGGCTCAGCCTCTCCCGCTCACCGTCATCGCAGCGAGCCCGTTGGTCATCGCGCTGAAGGTCTCGTCGACCTCGTACCGCTCGATCCGGATGTCCGAGAACGCCGGATCCTTCCCAACGGCTTCGGCAAACATCCCGTCCAGGTAGACGTCGGCAACTTGGCGATCCTCAAACAGGTAGAACCCGCCGATCGTCGCGCCGTCGGAAAGCCAGGTCTTGGAGACGAAGCCTGGGGCCGCGCCGCTCCGCAGCCCCTCGGCGAACTGCCTGTTGCCCTCCGCCATCTCCTCGGCGCTGACGGCCGACCGGAAGGTGATCAGGACCGCGTGCATCGCTCTCCTACCTTTCCCCGCCGCAGCCGAGCCCGCCGGCTCCTCCGGCGCTGTCCGACCCTCGGCTGTGCGCGTGCCACGATTCTGCGCCTCCACGCGCTCGCGCACATCTGCACGAGTACCTATTCTTGTGGAGAAGGTTTGGCGGGGTGCCATCCGTATTCTTGCGGGTTGATGTCAAACAAGCGCGTGGCGAAGGGCATGGGCGGCCGCGGCGGTCCGCGAGCTCACCCCGAGCTTGTTCAAAATGCTCGCGACGTGCGCGTTGACCGTCCTCCGGCCGATTGCCAGCTCGTCGGCGATCTCCCGGTCCGACAGCCCGTCGACAATCAGGCGCAGCACCTCGCGCTCCCGCTCGCTCAACCGCCTCGCGGACGGGTCCCGCGGCCCGGAGCGATCCGGAGTCGTCGACGGGTCGACGCGGATCGCGGCCGCTGTCTCGACGGCGTCGGCCAACGCCAGCGACCGGCCCTCGTCCCAGACCGCCCGGAACCGCTCCGGGCCGAGCGCGTCTGCCGCGGCCGCGACCGCCTCCTCATAGCCGCGCCGGACCGGCTCATAGATCACGACCCCGGCCTGTTCGTGCTGCGCCTCGGAACACCCGAAGAAGCGCGTGGCACGCTCCGCGTCGCCAAGGGACACCAGAATCTGGGCCAGGCGCAGCAGGGCATCGGCCACCCCAAGGTTGTCCCTCTGCGCCCAGTGGTGGGCCAAGCCCTCCTGATATGAGTGGACCGCATCGGCCCGCCGCCCCTTGGCCATCGCCGCGTCGCCGAGCATGTGCAGCGTCACGCCGATGTTCCACGGGTCGCCCGTGCGCCGGAATGTGGCCAACGCCTCCTGCAGCAACGACGTAGCGCCTTGGTCGTCGCCCCTCGCTTCCCTCAGCATCATCCCGAGGCAGCGCTGGGAGTAGGCGACGCCCCAGGGGTCTCCGATCTCCTCGAAACGCGCCAAGCTGTCGGCGAGCAGCGTGATCGCTCGCTCCTTGTCGTGCTCCAGGTCATCGGCGATGTGCCCCAGGTGGTGGATGACGACAGCCGTTCCCCACCGATCACCGCAGGCGTGGAAATGCTCCATCGCCTCTTCGGCGTACCCCTTCGACGCCGCGTACTCGGCAGCGCGCCAGGCGAGCAGCGCCGCGCCGGTCGCCGCTCGTCCGGCCGCCGCGGCCGGTTGCTGGCCGGACGCCCGCGCGCGCTCGAACCAGCCCCGCCCTTCGTTGACGTGGTTGCGCAGGAACCAGAACCAGTACAACGCGTCCGCCAGCCGCAAGCCAGTCTCCACGTCACCCTCGGCCAGCGACCAGTCCAGCACGGCGCGGAGGTTGGGCAGCTCCGTTTCGAGCCGCGCGATCCAGTCGGCCTGCCTGGGGCCGCGCAACTCGGGCTCGGCGCGCTCGGCCAACGCCAGGAAGTGCGCGGCGTGCGCCCGGCGCGCATCCCCGTCCTCACCGGACCGCGCCAACTCCTCCAGAGCAAACTCGCGGATGGTTTCGAGCATCGCGAACCGCGGTTCCCCCGGTTCGCTCGCGCCCGGTGCGCCCGACAACGCGGCAACCGGGTGGAGCAGGCTCTTGTCCACGAGCGAGGAGACCCCCTCAAGGATCGCGGTCGAGGAGTCGCGAAGTCGGGAAGTCACGGCGAGGCCCGTTCCTCCATCTGCCCGTATCCCCGTCGCCTCACCCTCTCGACCCCCCGACTCCTCGACTCCCCACCTTCCGTCCTCCCCGACTCCCCGACTCACCTCCTCCCCCGCCTCCAGGGTGAACCCGCCGACAAAGACGGCCAGCCGCCGAAAAAGGCGCTGCTCGTCGGCATCGAGCAGGCCGTAGCTCCAGGCGATGGCATCGCGCATCGTGCGCAGCCGCTCCGGTGCGTCCCGCGGCCCGTCCGTCAGCAGCGGCAGGCGTCGCTCGAGTCGCGCAAGGAGCGCGTGGGGCGGAAAGATCTTGATCCGGGCGGCGGCAAGCTCGATCGCCAGCGGCAGGCCGTCCAGCCGGCGGCAGATCTGGGCCACGTCCCAGACATTGGCCGGCTTGAGCTGGAATCCGCTCTGGACCGCCTCCGCTCGCTGGGCAAACAACCGCACCGCGTCGGACGACGCGACCTGCGCGAAATCCCGGTCCCCACACTCCTCGGGCACGGGCAACGGCGGCACGGCGAACTCCCGCTCGCCCGAGACGTGCAGCGCGGCGCGACTGGTGACAAGCACCTTGAGGCCGGGGCAGGCGCCGACCAGCGCTCCGAGCGCCGGTCCGGCGTCGAGCACCTGCTCGAAGTTATCGAGCACCAGCAGCAGCCGGATCGAGCCCACCTGCTCGCTCGGGTCCTGGAGGACCCCGTCGCTGCTCGACTCGCCGATGCCCAATGCACGCGCCACCGTCGGCAGCACGAGGTCGGACGAGGTGACCGAAGCGAGCGGCACAAACCGGATGCCAAACGTCTCGCGTTCCGCCACATCGAGCGCGACCTGGACCGCCAGCCGGGTCTTCCCCACGCCCGCGGGCCCGGTCAGCGTCAGGAGCCGGACGTCCTTCCGGCCCAAGAGCCTGACCACCTCCGCCACCTCCCGTGCTCGGCCTACAAGCGGGCCGAGTGGAACGGGCACCCACGAACCATGGCCGTCGTCCCTTGAGGGGATGCCGGAGGTGCTCATCCTCCGCCTCCGTCGTCGAATCGCCCACCCGTTCACGAGCCTTCGCTTGGCACCCCAATCGTCCGGCGACCCCGGCATCCGGTCAAGAGAGACCACCCAAGACGCTCCCCTACAGCCACCCCCCTCCGCCGAACCCCTCTCTCCCGAATCTGGGAACCGGGGGCAGGGGTGAGGGTCATCCTTCCCCCCCAACCCGCCGCCACCCCGTCCCCCGTGGGGACGCACGGCCATGCGCCCTTCTCGCAACCACCCCGTCCCGTTCCCCCCACGTCACGTCCCCAAACGTGCCTCCTGGGTGCTTCCCTTCACCGATCCCGTCCTCTACTCTCACACCTAAGCGGTCTGCTCCCGGTGGGACAGCGGGACCTGGGCAGCGCCTGATCCTGCTCGGGACCGTCCTCCCGTCATCCGCGACCCGGGAGCTCACCCCGGTCACCCCGAGCCCCTCCCCGCCGTCGGTAGCGAGCCGTCACCCTCGTCCGACCGTGCTTCCCTCCCGGACCCGTGCCTGTGTTGCCGGAGCGTGCCGTGGAGCCCGTGGGACCCCAGCAAGCGTGCCGGTGGTCTGGTCGGGAGGGCATGCCGGCACTCCGAGTCCCTCAACAAGGGAACAGACCACCGGCCTCCGAATCACCATGCCTCGGTAGGGACGACGCGGCACGTCGCCCGCTGTCCAGCCACCAGGCCCCCAGTCCAGCCACCCCGGTCACCCCCG
>JAUJMG010000376.1 GCA_030446955.1 Thermomicrobiales bacterium | reverse complement strand
TGACCAACTACATCATTCGCCGGCTCATCCACTCCGTGTTCATCATCTGGGGCTGCGCGACCCTGGTCTTCTTCCTGATGCGGATGATCCCGGGTGACCCGGTCATCCAGATGCTCGGCCCCGAGTACACCCCGGAGGCCGCCGAAGCCCTCCGCCGCAAACTCGGCCTCGACGAGCCGGTCCACACGCAGTACGTCAAGTGGTTCGGCAACGTGCTCACCGGTGATCTCGGAGGGTCGATTTCGTCCGGCGAGTCCGTGGTCGGGGCGATCAAGACCGGGTTGCCCAAGACGCTGAGCCTGGCCGCGGTCTCGTTCTTCATCGCCGTGGTGATTGCAGTCCCGGCCGGCATCATCGCCGCGTTGAAGCGGAACACATGGGTGGACTATCTGGCCAGTGTCACCGCGTTCGCCGGGGTGAGCATGCCCAGCTTTTGGTTGGGCATCATTCTCATCCTCATCTTCTCTGTTCGCCTCGGATGGCTCCCGGCCATCGGCTACGCGGAGCTGACCGACGAGGGTCCCTGGGAGTGGTTCAAGCGGCTGATCCTGCCCAGCCTAGCCATTGGCGCCGGGTACGCCGCCATCCTGATGCGCTTCGTGCGGGCCGGCCTGCTCGAAGTCCTCAGCAGCGACTACATCCGAACGGCTCGCGCCAAGGGGATCCGCGAGCGGGCGGTCATCGCCCGTCACGCGCTCCGCAACGCCCTGATTCCCGTCGTCACCATCGCCGGTATCCAGCTCGCATTGCTTCTGAGCGGCGCCGTCGTCGTCGAGACGGTCTTCTCGATCCGCGGTCTCGGCCGCATCCTCGTCGGTGCGATCTTCGACCGGGACTACCCCATTGTGCAGGGCGTGATCCTGCTGATCTCGGTCATCTTCGTGCTGGCCAACCTGGTCGTGGACATCGTCTACACGTTCCTCGACCCGAGGATCCACTATGCCTAGCGCATCGAGCACAGGTGCAATCCCCCTCACGGGGCAAACACCGGGCGTCACGCTGCAACCCCTCGCCGATCCCGGCCAGCGGGCAACCGGCAACCGCTTCCGGCGGCGGCTGCTCCGCGAGCGAAAGGCGCTTGTCGGCCTGATCTTTGTCGGGTTCCTCGCGCTCGTCGCTCTGGTCGGACCGTACGTGGCGCCGCACGACCCTGACGCCGACGATTTTGATCTGCTCGCGCCGCCGAGCCTCTCGCACCCCATGGGCACCGACTCCTTCGGCCGCGACCTGCTGAGCCGGATGATCATCGGCACGCGGGTCTCGTTCTCCGTCGGGGTGCTCGCCGCATTCACCGCAATGGTCGGTGGGGTGCTGCTTGGGCTGCTGGCCGGCTACTACGGCAAGTGGATCGATAGCATCATCATGCGCTTCGTCGACCTCTTGTGGGCATTCCCAGTGATCATCCTGGCCGTGGCGATGGTCGCCATCTTTGGGGCCGGCTTCCGCAACGTGGTGATCGCGATCGCGGTGGCCTACCTGGACGACTTCGCTCGGCTGGTACGGGCAGAGGTGCTGAGCTTGCGCGAGGAGGACTACACCACGGCCGCCCGCGCCGTCGGTGCCCGGGACCGCCGGATCATGCTCCGCCATATCCTGCCAAACATGGCCGCGCCGATCATCGTCCAGGTCACCTTCGCGGTCGGCCTGGGGATTCTTTCCGAGTCGACGTTGACCTTCCTCGGCCTCGGCGTCAATCCGGCCACGCCGACCTGGGGTCTAGCCCTTAACGAGGGGCGCGACTTCGTTCGTCAGGCCTGGTGGATCAGCGTCTTTCCCGGTTTGGCGATCGTCTTTACCGTCCTTGGTCTCAACCTCTTCGGTGACGGTCTCCGCGACGCCCTTGACGTGAAGAGCGTCGGCGAGGGCTAACGCCACGCGGGGGAAGTACCGCACGTTGCCGGTGGGCAGACTTGAGCCACCAGACGCGGTGGCGCGTCCCGTGCGCGAGGTGTCCCGTTGGCCCGCGTCCTGCTCGGGGTGCGGGGCTCGCCGGGATCACACGTTGCCCGTTTCATCTCATCGCCGCTCGTGAAGGGATCTGCAGATGGCGACCGGATTTGCCCCTGTTGACCAGGCCACCACAACCGCTTCCTGGGATCGACGCCGCCCCTCCCCCGTCTTCGCCCAGAACGGCATGGTGGCGGCCGCTCACCCGCTGATTACGGCAACCGGGCTAGATGTGCTCCGGCGGGGTGGCAACGCGGTCGATGCCGCGGTCGCCGCCGCCCTGACTGCCGCGGTCGTGATGCCCGAGATGTGCGGCCTCGGCGGAGACCTCTTCGCCTTAGTGCATGCGCCCGCATCCGCCGGCCGCGGGGGGACGGGCGAGACGGTTGCGGTGCTTGGGAGCGGCGTGGCACCGCGAGGAGCGACCACCGAGCTGATGCGCGCCCATGGGGACGCGAGCCGAGCGCGGATGCCCTACCAGGGCCCGCTGAGCGTCGGCGTGCCCGGCATGGTCGACGCCTACGCCGCCATGCTCTCCCGCTTCGGCTCGCGGCCGCTGGCAGAACTGGCGGAGCCGGCCATCGGATACGCCTCGGATGGCTTCCCGATCGCACCTCTCGGGGCGAAGTCGATCGCTGAGAACGCGGCGCTGCTCGGTGGCTTCCCGTCCTCCGCGGCAGTCTTTCTCCCCGGCGGTGTTCCACCCGTGCCAGGCACGGTGCTGCGTCAGCCGGACCTCGCTCGTACGCTGCGACAGATTGCCGCTGAGGGGGCAGACACCTTCTACCGGGGCGAGATCGCGGAGCGGATCGGTCGCTTCATGGCTGAGGCGGGCGGCGCCCTCTCCGCCGACGATCTCGCAGGGCATGCGACTGACATGGCGCCGCCGATTTCGACGGTCTACCGTGGCCATACCGTCTACCAGACCGGCCTGCCGACGCAGGGCATGATTCTCCTTGGAGCGCTCAACATCGTGGCCCAGGCTGACCTCTCAGCGATCGGCGTGGATAGCGCTGCCGGCGTCCATCTGCTGGCGGAGGCCAAGAAGTTGGCGTATGCGGATCGCCTCGGCTACGCCGGGGATCCTGCCTTCATCGATACCCCTCTTGATACCCTCCTCTCGCCGGAGTGGGGAGCCCGTCGCTTCGCCCGCATCGATCCGGAGCGCGCCGCCGAGGACGTGCCCGCCGGGGCATTGGAGGAAGGGGATACCACCTATCTCTGCGTGGTTGACGCGCAGGGGATGATGGTCTCCTTGATCCAGTCCGTCTCCAGTTCCTTCGGGAGCGGCGTTGTCGCCGGGGACACCGGGATCGTCCTCAACAACCGGGTGGGACGCGGGTTCACGCTGGAGGAGGGTCATCCCAACGTCTTCGCCCCGGGCAAGAAGACGATGCACACCCTCAATTGCTACCTGATCGCTGATTCCAGCGGGACCATGGTGGTGGCCGGCGGCACCCCGGGCGGCGATGGCCAACCGCAGTGGAACCTTCAGGTGATCGCTGGCCTCATCGATGGTGGCCTCGACGTGCAGGCCGCCATCGAATTGCCGCGCTGGACCAGTTGGCCCGGCACCGACCCGATCACCCTGCCCAACCCGTTCGAACTCCGCGTGGAGGATCGGCTGGGCGACACCGTCATCGCGGATTTGGAGCGGCGCGGCCATCGAGTTCGCCGCACCGGTCCGTGGGGTGGCGGAGGCTCGGCCCAAGCCATCTTCCTTGACCCGGAAACAGGGGTGCTCGCTGGCGGATCAGACCCCCGCGTTGAGGGATTGGCGCTCGGCTTCTAAGCGAGTCAGCGGCTGCGGCTCCGGCCGATGCAGGCCGGGGCCGCGTCTCCGTGAGTCAGATCGGGCGTCCTGAGCGGCGAGCCACCAGGATGACCACCCCGACCACGATCAGCAGCATGCCCGTCGGGGCGGCACAAAAGGCCGCCGCCCCGACGGGCATCGGCATGGTCGCGGGACGGCCCAGCGCACCGAGGAGGCACGCGGCCAGAACCAGCCCGAGCCCGGCAAGCACCAACAATTGGCCTGGCACCGCTGAAAGCGGGTCCCGCCCTGACCTCCGGTTCGTCGGATGGTCAAATGGCGTGTCGCTTGACACCGCTCGCGTCGGAGCAGGCAGCGGAGGCAGCTCGCCGAAAGGCGGGCTGTTCCCCGGCGCCTTGGGCGGGAGCCGATGCTCTTCGAGGATCTGCTGTGGCGCCTGACGTGACGGGGGCGCAGGGATTGGCCCCGCCGGTCCAGGCATCCCCTGGTCGGTCGCCGGCTGGACCAGCACCCTACCGTGTTCGCGCGGCTTGTCACTGGCAGGATCAGTGACCGCTCCGCCCGGCACGGCAGGAGTCTCTGATGACACGGGTAAGTCGGTCCCGGGTGATCCATCCAGCGGACGGATCGGAGCGCCGGGTGTCTGGATGGCAGCCTCGCCGCCCCGCTTCTCGTGATCGTCGCTCGTCTGGCTGTCGCCTGACTCCTCCGCCTGGAGTTCGTTGTCTTGGGAT
>JAUJMG010000069.1:2779-14898 GCA_030446955.1 Thermomicrobiales bacterium | reverse complement strand
AGTGGCCGCACGCTCTCCGGCGGTATCGACCCAGTGGCGCTCTATCCGCCCAAGCGCTTCTTCGGGGCGGCGCGAAACATCGAAGGCGGCGGCAGTTTGACGATCGTCTCGACCTGCCTCATTGACACTGGCAGCCGAATGGACGACGTCATCTACGAGGAGTTCAAGGGTACGGGCAACATGGAGTTGCACCTGGACCGCAAGCTTGCGGAGCGACGGATCTACCCCTCCATTGACATCCAGCGATCCGGTACGCGCCGCGAGGAGCTGCTCTTGAACGAGAGCGACCTTCGCCAGGTCTGGACCATGCGGCGAATGGTGTCCATGCTCGGGGGCAGCGAGGGCACGGAGCTGCTCCTCAGCCGGCTGTCCAAGACGCAGACGAACGGCGAGTTCTTGGAGACGTTGAACCGCGACGTCTAGGAATGGACTGAGTCGTAGGGTTCGACAGAGAGTTCATGACGTCGTTCCGTTGTCGGCGTGCCGACACGTGGTGTGCTGGCGAAACGCAGGACCGCCTTAATCGGCGTCAACTTGGGAGGCTCACGAGGGGAGGAGGACATTCTCCTCCCCTCGTTCGTGCTCGCTAGCCTTTCTGGGTGCTTCGCTTCCATTCGTTCTTCTGTCAGATCGGTTAGACGCAACCTGGGATCCTATCCCACGTTGGTCCCCTGTCTGGGCGGACGACATCTTCCTTTCGTCCCCGAACACGATTCGTTCCTCCGGTTGGCATGCCTTGACGACGGCCTCGACAGACTCAAGACAGCCGGCCGCGTCGGCCCGGAATGAGAGGAGTTCTACGAGGCCACTCCTCCCACTGCTCGGCCACGCCTGGTGAATGATCCGCTCAAACGGCTGGAGCCGGGTGGCCTGTTTGGCAAAAACGAGATGGGTGTTCGGGAGCCGACGGAGAAGCCGGGCAATCTTGTCTCGCCCGATTTGACCACACTCGGCCCAGAATAGCGGTCGCCCCTCCTCGTCGAGGGCCACGAGATCAGGCTTGTACCGATGGCCGATCGAGACTTCGACCGCGAGGTTGGGGTAGCGGTCGGCGTAGAGCGCAAATATTAGCGCCTTGAGCAGCACATGCTGCTCCGATTCTTCCCGCCCCTTGCGGAGGACCACGCTTCGGCCCGCGGCTCGCACGGTGATCTTCCTCGGAATCATTGGCTCGTGGGCTTGACGCACCGGTTGGTCAGACGAGCGAAGGCGCGTCGACAAGCGGCACGTGCATTCTTGTTGGCTCTTCGTAGCTCTCCATACTCTCGTCCATGAAGATGTAGGTTTTACCGGCAGTGGTGGATGCGCCGGAGTGGTTACCGTCGCGGTCGACCGCCACGATATTCATCTCGCTGGCGTACGGGTCATTAAGAGACCGGAGGTCCTCCATGGCCGTAGTGAGGGCCTCGGAGAGAGGCATGCCGAAACGCATAAATGTCACGACGCTGTGGGCCGTGCAGCAGCGCATCGCCATCTCCCCCCGGCCAGTGCAGGCGGCGGCTCCCCAACGATCGTCGGCGTAGTTGCCGGCGCCGATGATCGGGGAGTCTCCAAGCCTGCCGGGATACTTCCAAGCCCAGCCGGACGTGCTCACCCCAACCGCCAGCCGACCTTCGCGGTCCCGTGCGATGAAGTTGACGGTGCCGTGGGGAGGAGCAGGTTTTTCGGGATCCTGGCTGACGCGCCGCACGAGAGCACCGATCTTTTGAGCGAAACGGCGCTGCGATGCATCGCCGGTCTCCTGGTCCCTTTCGAGTCGGGCCTGCCAGATCTGGCGTGCATCCTCAGTGAGGAGTTCGACCGGTAGCTTCCCCATCTCCGACGCGAAGCGCTTCGCTCCGTCCCCGACGATGAGGGAGTGGGGAAGCTCCTCCATGACCATGCGCGCGAGTTCGACCGCGTCCTGGTAGTCGTGGAGCCCGCCGACAGCACCTGCCGTTAGTCCCTCTCCGACCATGACGCTCGCATCCAGCTCTACCTGCCCAAGCAGATTGGGGAGACCCGAAAAACCGACGCTGTGGTCGTTCGGGTTTGCCTCGACGAGCTTGATCCCAGAGATGACTGCCTCTAGAGCGCTCCCTCCCGCTCGCAGGACGTCTACCGCATCCGTGATCCCGACCCGTCCATTGCTGCTCGCAACGACGAGTCCTGGCTTTATCTCGGCCATGCAGTGTCTTCTCCTCCTCTTGCACATTGAGGCCACCAGCCGCTGGGCGGTCGACGCGCTGCTCCACGCCTCGTGACGCGCAGCTAATGTAGTTAGTGCTGGATGGCTGCGACCTTGGTCTCCGGGCACGCCAGCGATCGCCTTTGGTTATACATATCCCACTTAGAGCACCCGGGTCATCTCGTCGCTGCTAAAGGTCGGCATCGAACCGGGTGAGTCGTGATGGAGGACAAAGCCTTCCTCTGGATGTGTCAGCATGCCGCATTCCGTCACGGTGATGCCTGCCGCTGCACCGGCAGCAACGATGGCGCTGACGGCGCCCGGTTCGGCTGCGGCGAGGAGACAACCAGAAGAGAGGAGGCCGAGGGGGTCAAGACCGAGGTGGCGGGTAATGGCGACGGTTGGTTCTAGAATCGGCACCCGCGTGGCGACCAGTGTCGCGCCACAGCCCGCCGCCTCGGCCATCTCGCGGACGCCGGTGACCAGCCCCCCCTCGGTGGGGTCGTGGAGAGCCGTAATTCCTCCGGTGTCGAGAAGAATAGCCGCATCCTTG
Organism: Thermomicrobiales bacterium; assembly: GCA_030446955.1. Taxonomy (GTDB): domain Bacteria; phylum Chloroflexota; class Chloroflexia; order Thermomicrobiales; family UBA6265; genus LC2-1. The sequence goes on along the minus strand of JAUJMG010000069.1, from coordinate 12,178 downwards.
ACGACCGAGATTCCAGGATGCTCGAGTAGCCGCGCTGCCGCCTCAACCACATCCCTACCGAGGACTGCAGCAAGCGGCTCGGTCAGCTCGCGGGCGAGCAGGGCTGTCCCCTCGATGGCGATCCCCTTGGTCACCAGAAGACGATCTCCTGGTCGCCCGCCTCCAGGGACCAAGAGCCGCCCCTCGGGAACTTCTCCAAGAAGGGTACCCACGAGGACTGGTCGGGTGACTGCGGCCGTCACCTCAGTATGGCCCCCCACGAGCGCTATGCCGCGGGCGGCGCAGATGTCTCTCAGTTCGCTGAACTGTTGCTCGACCATCGCCTCGGTGGTTGCCCCCGCGGGAAGCAGGGCCGTGACAACCAGCCAGCGTGGCACCGCACCGAGGCAGGCGACATCGTTCGCGTTCACGTCGACGAGGTAAAGGGGGGCCTGATCTGTGGCAAAGGTGATGGGATCGGTCTTGACGACAAGGGTTGCCGATCCCACCTTGATGGCTGCCGCATCCCGACCGAGACCCGGCCCCACAAGAACCGAGGGGTCGGAGACCGCGTACTCGTTCACTAATCGGCCGAGAAGTGCCGACGGCAATTTGCCGAGAGCTAGCGGCTCATCAGGATTCACTGGCTGGCCAGGGGTCAGGCAAAGGGATCGCCGGCACCATTGTCGGGCCAGACATCGGTGTCATCTTTGGACCCGCCGAGGTGGTCCAGTTGGCTGATCCGCAACTCCGCTTGCTCGAGAAGAAGAGTGCACCGTTCTCCCAGCCGGACGCCAAGTTCGTAGTAGGCGAGAGATGTATCCAGTGGCAGTCCGCCCTGCTCCAAACGCGCCACGACCTCTTCCAATGAAGCGTATGCCTCCTCGAATGGGCCTTCATCCAGTGCATCCTGCCACTCGGCGACGGGATCAAGCGTCGGTCCCTCTGCTGCCCTACTCACACTGTCACCTGACTCCTATGTCGGACGGGGCTTCGAACTCCGGTGGCCCGGGCTTCGATCGAACCCGAGGCAAGGTGGATCTGCAGGTGGTCGCCCGATCCCACGTCGTGAACGTCGAAGATCGGATGCCCCGAGCTATCATGAACTACGGCATAGCCGCGATCGAACGTCCTGGCTGGATGCAGGATTGCCAAGAGGCTGCGTTGGTTGGCTACTTGGCGTCGGCGGGCTTCAACCAGATCTCGGCCTTGTCTCTCTAGCCGATCCGACAAAGCGGCAACCAAGCGGTGGGTGATCTCGACCTGGCGGTGGGGCGTCAGGCGGCTGAGACGGTCACTAAGGAGTTCTACCTCCTCGCGCCCCGACTCGACGATGTCCGTCATGGCATCGCCCAGTCGTTCACCCAGATGTCTCAGCTGCTGGGCGATCTCCGTGACAGAGGGAGCACATAGCTCCGCTGCGGCGGAGGGCGTCGGAGCCCGAAGATCCGCTACGTCGTCGGCCAATGACCAGTCGGTCTCATGCCCGATTCCCGCCACAACCGGCACCCGGCAACCGAAAATGGCCCGCACGACGCGTTCGTCGTTGAAGGCCATGAGGTCCTCCGTGGAGCCGCCACCACGGGCAACAATGACCACTTCGACCCGCCTCTGTTCCTGGATCGCCTCGATCGCTGCCACGATGGCTCCCGGCGCATCGGGACCTTGGACGGGGGTCGGCGAAAGGATGAGTTCCGCCAAGGGATATCGCCGGGCGAGAACGTTCTGGATGTCGTGCCAAACGGCACCGGCCGCAGACGTAACGACGCCGATGACCTTCGGCGCCGGGGGCAACGCTCGCTTCCGGCTCGGCTCGAAAAGGCCCTCGGCTTCTAGCCGCTGCCGGAGTTGCTCGAGTTGGAGCGCGAGGATGCCAAGCCCGGCTGGCTGGACGGAGTCGGCATAGAGTTGGATGGAGCCGTCCCGCTCGTAGAGCGACACCCGACCATGTACGGCGACGGCGTCACCCACCTGGGGGAGGTAACGCTGCCGGGCCGTGTGGGCTCGGAAAAGGGCGCACTTGAGTTGCCCATGGTCATCACGAACGGTGAAGTAAATGTGCCCGGACTGAGCGCGGAACGCGTTCGAGACATCACCCTCAATCCACACGTCGGCGAGCAGCGCGTCTGTCTCAAGCACCTCCCGCACGTAGGAGGTGAGGAGTCCGACGGGAACGACTCGCGCGCTCACGCGCCGAAGGTGTCCTCAAGCGACACCCGGAACAACGGCGAACCGTACTCGACTGCCTCCCCGTTGGAAACGAGGATTTCGGCAATAACCCCGGCCCGGTCGGCGACGATCTCATTCATGATCTTCATCGCCTCAATGATGCCAACGACCTGGCCGGCTTCGATCCGCTCTCCGACGCTCACGAATGGCGGATCGCCAGGTGATGGCGATGCGTAGAACGTGCCGATCATGGGCGCCGTGATCAAGCTTTCGGGAGCTTTCGGTTCGGCTACAGGAGACGATATTGGCAGGGTCGGGAGCGGTGCTGACGGAGCGGCAATGACGGAGTGGCCATCACCTCGGAGGCGGATGGAGACATCACCGAATGAGAGATCCAGTTCCCGAATGCCGCCGCTGCCCATGAGGTCGATAAGCGTACGCACCGCCTCGACCACGTCGCTGGTAGTGCGGGGGTCGCTCTCTCTCTCGTTGCCTCGGGCGGGAGCGTCGTCGAAGGACACTTAGTACACTCGCTCGATATAATCACCCGTCCGAGTGTCGACCTTAAGTTTGTCGCCCTCGTTGACGAAGAGCGGCACACTCACAACCAGACCGGTCTCCATCGTAGCCGGCTTCGTGCCGCCGGTGGCGGTGTCACCCTTGAAGCCTGGGTCGGTTTGAGCCACCGTCAGGGTGACGGATGTCGGAAGCTCAATGTCAATCGGCTCGCCGTTGTAGGTCATGAGATCGACGACATCGTTCTCTTTCAGGTACTTCGCCACGTCACCGACAGACGACTCGTCCAACTCAATCTGTTCAAACGTGTCGGTGTCCATAAAGTGGTATCGACCACCTTCGGCGTACAGGAACTGGACATGCGCGCGCTCAAGGCGCACGGCGTTGAACCTCGCCCCGGCTTGCACGGTGTGGGTGGTGGTGGAGCCGGTCCGCAGATCCCGTAGCGTCATGCGCAGCTGCGCCGAGCCGCGGCCTTGCTTGTTGTGGGAGAAGTCGATCACTTTGACCAAGCGACCGTCGAGGTCAAACGTCGAACCCTTCCGAATGTCGCCAGTATCAATCATGTGGCGTTTCCTCCATTCTGATGTGCCATGGTGTGTTTTGGGGCTCGGGTGAGCAGCCGGTAGCCGTCCGCCTCAACGACAACCACGTCCTCGATGCGTACGCCTCCCCATTCCGGGAGGTAAGCGCCCGGCTCCACCGTCAGAACCTCGCCTGCCTGCAGGATGTCCTCAGACATTTTGCCTGCGCTTGGCGCCTCATGGACCCGCACCCCGAGGCCATGGCCGACCCCGTGCGTGAATGCATCACCGAGACCCGCTTCTTCAAGCACCGAGCGAGCGGCGGCGTCGACATCCTTCGCCGGAACCCCGTGACGGATAGCTCCCAATGCCGCACGCTGGGCGGCTTCAACCGAAGCGTACACTCGTCGAAGGTCCTCGGTGGGCTCGCCGACCCAGGTCGTCCGCGTAAGGTCGCCGTTATAGCCGTCCACGTGAGCGCCCATGTCTATGATCACGGGTTCGCCCGGTTCGATCGGGCGGTCCGTTAGAGCATGGTGGGGGCGGGCGGCATGAGGGCCCGCAGCCACAATGGCCGGAAAAGCCTCCCTCTCCGCTCCCCGGTCCCGTAGCTCCCGTTCAATCCGTCGCGCCAAATCGCGCTCCGTCGTGCCCACTTCCAGCTTATTCGTTGCAGCCAGGTAGGCCTCGTCGGTGATTGAAATTGCCCGGGCTAGCGCCTCTAGCTCAACCGGCTCCTTCACCGACCGTAGTTGATCCACCGCAAAACCCAGAGGAACCAGATCCGCCTGACCATCGAGTCCAGAGGTGAGGTCGCGGTAGGTTGCGTAAAGTAGGGCTTCGTCTTCGAACCCAATACGCTTCCATCCGAGGTCGCGGAACACCTGAACGAGAAACGCCGCCCACGGCCTCGTCCAGGCCTTCGCCGTGTAGGCGCGAGCCTCCGCCTGGGCCCAAGCCACGTTGGTCGCTCCGGTGTACAGGAGCGCATCGGACGAGCCGATCAGAAGCACGCCGGCAGACTCGTTCGGCGGCGCATCCTCGCCCGAGTATCCGCTAAGATAGAAGCGGTTAGACGGATGGGTAATGAGGATGCCGTCGAGGTCGCGTTCGGTTGCAAGATCGCGGAGTCGTTGCAGACGGCCGCTCATGCCCGTAAATGCTCTCCTGCGGCTTCCCGTTCGATGAAGAATCGAAGGGCGAGTCTGTACCCCTCAATGCCTAACCCGGCAATCTGACCGAGTGCGATGGGAGCGATCAGCGAGCGATGCCGGAAGGTCTCACGGGCGTGGATGTTCGTGACGTGAACTTCCACAACAGGACGCGCGACGGCAGCGAGTGCGTCACGCAGTGCCACGCTCGTGTGGGTGAGGCCACCCGGGTTCGCGATGATACCACAGCATTCTGGCCCACGATCCTGGACGATATCAATCAGTGACCCCTCGTGGTTCGACTGGAATGTCTCCACCTCCAGACGTGGGGTTGCCTTGTGGCCCATGTCCTTCAGCGACTCGTTTAAAGCCGTCAGGGTCGTGGCCCCGTATAGGTGAGGTTCCCGCGTTCCAAGCAGATTGAGGTTGGGACCATGAATCACAAGGAGACGACGTGTCTGCCCTTCCTCGCTAGCCGGAGGCAAGGACGATGACTTGGGCGCCGTCATGCAGTGCCCAGGGAAGAGAGGCCCACTGGGCTACCACTGTCGGCCAGAGCAGGCACGAAGGCACGCGCGGGATAGGACTGGTCTGACCCCTTTGGGGTTACGCGTCCTGTGAAGACGAACACCGGCTCAAGAAACTGCTCCTCGCCGGGGAGTCCGCCGGTCGTGTATGCGATGCCGATGCTCGTGTACTCAGCCGTGCCGACGACTTCCGAACCCTGCGGGAAGCTCTCCTCGCCGAAATCGGCCTCGATGTAGCCCTCGCCCCGCTCGATTTGCCGCCAGGCTTCTTCAGCGGAGCGGAGTTGATGGCGTTCCTCCCGAAGAATGGACGCCCACCGGGAGGAGGCTTCGAGGACCGTCCCGCCGGGTCCGAGGGACACCGTGACGCTAGGATAGGCCGCGAGCAGTGGTTCTGGTTCCGAGGGCCGGAAGAGGACGACAACGCGGGCGCTCTCCTCTGTCCGGCTCACGACGGTCCCGTCGCCGAGGTCCGGGGGGAAGAGGCAGGCCTCACGCAGCCAGTCGCGTGCGAGTGCCACCGCTTCGTCGTCGTCGGGGGGATTTCCCTCTCCTGCAGGATCGGCGGAGATGTACTGGATCAGGGTGGGCGTGACAAACAGATCACCGTTTCCAGAGACGACGAAGGTCTCTTCACCCCGGTCGTCAACTTCGCCCTCGATCCCCAGTCGCTCAGCCAGCGCCGCGGTTGCGTCGGCAGTCGGGGCAGGCGGCACCAGGCGGTAGACGGGCGCCTCAGAGGAGATGCCAGTGAAACCGACGGTGAGGGTGGATTCCAGCCGAAAGCTGAGTCCCTGCTCGTTGGTGGTCGGAAGGTCCGCGGGCGGCAGTTGTTCTGCGACCTCGCCGGACGCTCCTCCCTCCACCTCCTTGTCCTTCTCCTCAGCGGCCGCCGCCTCCTTAGCCGGCTCGAGTTGAGGGCAAGCCGTATCGGCGGAGGCATCGGGCGTCCCTGCCGGAATGATGGGGAAACCGGCCGCCGCGGCTAATGGGTTCGCGGCACCGTCGAAGCAGGACAGACCACCGCCGATCATGGCGACAAGGAGCAGGAGACGGGCTGCGCGATGCGACCCGCTCAAACGGTTGACGGAAAAGATCATTCGGTGCAAAGCAGGGGATTCCTCCGAAGTAGCAGGACCTATCGCGCGACGGGGTCCAGTTCGATGATGCGACGCAACTCGACAATCTGGTCCCGCAGCAAGGCTGCCTTCTCAAATTCCAGGTCCCGAGCAGCCGTCTTCATCTGAGATTCCAAGTCCTTCACCATCCGAGCCAGTTCGTCCCGCGGGATTTCGGCGATGACGCCCGGCTGCGAACCGGAGCCCGTTCGGTACTCGACCTGCTCCTCTGCCACGGCACGGACGCGATCGGTGAGATCCTTGATCTCTTTGACAATGCCGCGCGGCTGAATGCCATTCGCCTCGTTGTGAGCTAATTGAACGGCACGGCGGCGATAGGTCTCATCGATGGCGGCTTTCATCGATCGCGTCATCGTGTCGGCGTACATGACGACCTGTCCATCGACGTGGCGAGCCGCGCGGCCTATAGTCTGAATCAAAGAACCTTCGGAACGAAGGAAGCCTTCCTTATCGGCGTCCAGGATGGCCACCAGCGAAACCTCTGGCAGATCCAGTCCCTCTCGGAGCAGATTGATGCCGACGACGACGTCATAGACGCCTAGCCGGAGATCTCGCAAGATCTCAATGCGCTCCAGCGTGTCGATTTCACTATGAAGGTAGTGGGTCCGAACTCCCATCTCCTTCAGGTAGTCGGCTAGGTCCTCCGCCATCCGCTTAGTAAGGGTGGTGACCAGGGCGCGCTCGCCCTTCGCAACCCGCGCGTTGATCTCTGTGAGGAGATCATCCACCTGCCCCTTGGTTGGGCGGACAGAGATGGCGGGATCGATCAGGCCGGTGGGCCGGATCACCTGTTGGACGATCTGCTCGCTGTGCTCCTGCTCGTAGGGGCCAGGGGTCGCGGAGACGAAGATGACCTGGTGAAGCATCCGCTCAAACTCGCTGAACGTGAGCGGGCGGTTATCCCGGGCGGAGGGCAGCCGGAACCCATGCTCCACAAGGACATCCTTGCGAGCGCGATCGCCCGAATACATCCCACGTACCTGGGGCAAGGAGATGTGCGATTCGTCGATGAAGAAGAGGCTATCGTCGGGGAAGTAGTCCAGGAGTGTTGAGGGTTGCTCGCCCGGTCGGCGCCGCGAGAGGTGCATGGAGTAGTTCTCGATGCCGGAGCAGTAGCCTGCCTCCTGCATCATCTCCAGGTCGTACATCGTCCGCTGACGAAGGCGAGCCGCCTCCAAAATCTTGCCCTGGCTCTCCAACTCGGCCAGGCGTTGCTCCAGCTCGGCCTCGATGTCCTTCATCGCCACGGCGAGTTTGTCAGCACTCGCGACGAAGTGCTTTGCCGGGTAGATATCCATTTCAAGCCGCTCGACCAGGAGTTCTCCGGTCAGCGGATCCACCTCGACAATCCGCTCGACCTCGTCCCCGAAGAATTCCACCCGGACGGCAATCTCCTCGTAGGCAGGGAAGATTTCGAGCGTATCGCCCCGGACGCGGAAGCTCCCGCGGACCAGCGTCATGTCGTTGCGGTCGTACTGGATGTCGATCAAGTGCCTGATGACGCGATCTCGTCGCAATTGGCTCCCTCGCCGGAGCGAGACGACCGTCTTTCCATACTCCTCAGGAGATCCGAGGCCATAGATGCAGGAGACTGATGCCACAATCACCACGTCCCGGCGGGTGAGTAAAGACCGGGTGGCCGCGTGGCGAAGTTTGTCGATCTCCTCGTTGATGTCGGCGTCCTTCTCAATGAAGGTGTCGGTGCGGGCGACGTACGCCTCAGGCTGGTAGTAATCGTAGTAGGAGACAAAGTACTCCACGGCGTTATGCGGGAAGAACTCTTTGAACTCGGCGTACAGTTGGGCGGCAAGGGTCTTATTGTGAGCGAGCACGAGCGTGGGCCGATTGACCCGCTCAATCACGTTGGCCATCGTAAACGTCTTACCTGAGCCCGTGACGCCGAGCAGGGTCTGGAACGTCTGGCCGTCGCTGAGGCCTTCAACAAGGGCTTCGATCGCTCGGGGCTGATCTCCAGTCGGGCGCAAATCAGAGACGATTTTGAAGTCGGGCATGAAGTCTCCACGGCGACGTAACGTCGCTCCCAGAGTGGGGGAAAGCGTTCGCATTATACCCGGTGGGGCTCGCGGACTGCCGCCGTTCCGGTGGTGGCGCGAAGCGCGTTAGCGGACCCGGTAAAACTCAGCGTCGTCGCTGCCCATGCCGATCACGTCGTCGATGTGCCGGACTGCCCAGCGCTGCCCCGCCCAGAGCAGCCGGGCCGTTGCTTCCTCTCGGTCGCACCAGGCGCTGTCGGCGTACTCCTCGCCGAGTTGGACGCGAGCACGCGGTGCCACCGTGAACGCGAAGACCGGCGCCAGAATAATGGTGTCGCTTTGGTGGTCGTAGAACTGGTTGATGTAATCCGCGGAGTAAACATCCACCGCCGTCAGTCCAGTGCGCTCCATGAGCGCCCGCTCCGCCGCAGCGATTGCGGTCTCACCCGGCTCAATCTTGTCATGGATGCCCTGCCAAGTGTTGCCGAGCGGCACGTCGGGTCGTCGGAGGAAGAGGAGGAACTGGACGCGGGCGTTGATGCGCCGGAAAACATAACCATCGACGATATCGGAGGCGATGTTCGGCATCCCGCTCTCCACTGCGGCGATCCGGGCCGGAGCACTAGGACGCGGCCAACCATGAGGACACGATTGCAAACGCGGCCCGTTTAATGGTGCTGCCCGGCTCATACTCGAAATCAGGCGCGGCCGCTCCGCAAGTGGCGGACGATAGCATAGTGCCGAACGGACAGGCAACGGCGCCTGCCGCCCAGGACGGTCCGTTCTTAGAATCGAGGAGGCTTGCGGAAGCGATCACGGAGCGATCCAACCCAGGCGGGCGGCGGAGGGTTGAGGTCGATGTCCCGGCCCCGCCAGCGCTTCACGTCTGATCGCCCCGGGCGCCGGTAGCGGCCGACAATCGGAGCAAGGAGTAACGAAACACTCGCGATCGCGAGGAGCATGGCGAGAATTCCAGATGCGTCCTCGACCAGTACCGCCAGGAGGGCAGTGCCGATGGAGGCGAGGAGCATCGTCCCGGGACCCAACTGCTGTGTAGTCCGGAAGGACCGGGAGAACGTCGACAGGCGGCTCTGGCGCTGACGGGCTGTCTTTCGACGGACATGATCGGCGAAGGAGGTTGGCTGGTCTGTGCGGTAGAGGATTTCGAGAACCTCATCCTCCATCCGGCTCCGACGAGGCGGCTGGTTCCCCTCGCGCTGGCTCGATTCGCCCACAATGCCCCTCCTCGTGGCCGGCGCCGGTTAGGCACTCGGCGTCGAAGCGATCTCAGCGACGGCTGCGACGGCCGCGTCAATCTCGTCTTCGGTCGTGAAGCAGCCCGGACTTAAGCGGACAGTCCCTTCCGGGAAGGCACCAATGGTACGACAAGCGTCGGGCGC
>JAUJMG010000069.1:0-2679 GCA_030446955.1 Thermomicrobiales bacterium | reverse complement strand
ATGGGTTACCGCAATCAAGCGGAACCTTGAGGATACGGCGGCAGCGATGAGGTCAGGAGCCACGACACCTTGAGGGGAAGCCATAACTTTCGTGACTTGAACGCCCTGCTCTGCTGCCACGTGGAGCGGGCGGGCGAGGGAGTTATGTTCCATGCTGGTGGTGATGGCCTGGTCGCCTGGCCGTAGGAGACCCCGAACCGCGAGATTCAGGGCGTCAGTGGCGTTGCTGGCGAAGACGACCCTTTCGGGCGATTCGGCGTTCATGAGGCGAGCGAGCCGAAGCCGACAGTCGGCGATTGCAGCCGCGGCACCGGCGGCCATCCGATGGCCAGCCCGTCCGGGGTTGGCGCCAAGGGTTTGAAGAAAGGAGCCGAGCGTCTCGTAGACGGCTGGTGGTTTTGGCCAACTCGTCGCCGCGTTATCAAGGTAGATCATGGGAGGCTAGGCCCCAACGTACCGGGCATAGAGAGAACGGGCCTGGGCCGGGTCAGTCGTGCCCTTGACGATGGCGCGACCGTCGGGGAACACAGTTAATTCGTGATCGGACCCAGTCGGTCGGAAGCGGAGCAGGAATCGATTGGCAGCTGTATCCCCGACCGGGTCCAGCCGACGCCGCAGCTCCCCAAGATCCAGCTTCTGGGAAACCTGAGGGAGCACCTGCACGGCATCATGACCGCAGAGTGATGTGGTCTGGGCTGGCGTGGCTTCGTCCAGAAAAGCAAAGTTTCGAAGGCCGCAGGTCGGACAAGACGGGATGGGTGCCGGAAGCGGCACCCGATCCAGTGAGATATGCCAGAGATCGATGGCGAGGAGCGACGTATTGAGGGCGCCGGTATCGCCGACAATCAACTTCATGACCTCGGCTGCCTGGAAAGCAGCGACCGTCTCAACAGCTGGCCCAATCACACCGGCGGTGTCACAGGTAGGCGCAGAGCCGGCAGGGGGAGACTCAGGAAACACGCAGCGCAAGCATGGGGACGACCCGGGACGAATGGTCATGGTCATGCCATAGCTGGCGATGACACCGCCGTAGACCCACGGGATGCCGTGCTTCACCGCGACGTCGTTGAGGAGATACCGCGTCTCGAAGTTATCTAACCCATCCACGATCACGTCGACACCGGCCACGAGCCGTTCGACATTGCTCGCGTTCAGGTCGATAACCAGTCCTTCGACGACCACGTCCTGGTTGATGCGGCGGAGTTTCTCCTCTGCAGCCGCCGCCTTGGGGATCCTGTTCCGAACGTCTGCCTCGTCAAACAACACCTGGCGCTGCAAGTTGCTCAGTTCGACGTAATCTCTATCGACAATGGTGAGCCGGCCGATACCTGCGCGAACGAGCAGGTTTGCACTGGCGCTTCCTAACGCTCCACAGCCCGCGACGAGTACCCGGCTCTGCAGCAGCCTCCGCTGCCCCTCGGCTCCAATAGCGGGAAGGATGGTTTGGCGCGCGTAGCGCTCTGCATCGAGAGCTTGACCAGTCGCTCGCTCTTGAGCCGTCAGGCTGGGAGATGACATGGGAGTGAAGCCGATCGCAAGGCCGCTCAGAGACAGAGGGCGGAGTCAGGGAAGTAACCCTCATTATGGTACATTAGCTGTACGTTCCCCGCCAATCCGACGGGGCGGCGGGCGCCCGGTCGCCGATCAAGGCGGCTAACTCGTCTGCTCCGTCGATGGAGGAGTCGCCACTGTGTCCGACATGCGCTTTACGGTGGTTGACCCGGGCGGCACCATCAGCTTCACAGGCCCTGCTCACGGGCTCAAAATCCTTGCGGCCGCCTGCAGCCGTCAGCCGCGGGACTACCAAACGCTGATGCGCTACGCCGGAGAGTTGGACAGCCGGTTCGCGACGAGCGTGGTGCATGGACTCTCGGTGTTTGACGAGCACAACACCGTGAACGATTTGACGGCGATTCGGAGCCAGCTCGTCGCCGACGATATCGGCGCCGTGCCGCCGTTTCGCGTCCTCGATGAGCTGACCCGCCGGCGCAGCTTGGAGCCAGAGCGCGCCGGTCTCGTCGTGTTCAACTTGAAGGCCCAGCGAATCGTTCAGGTGCAGAACAGCTACGCTGAGCTAAAGCGTGAGGATCGAGGCCGCCGTTGGCGTGACGGGCAGCCGACCGACGCGCTGTATCACTACCGTCTGCCAGCCGGCTGGTCCATCCTGCCCTAGGCGTAAATCGAGAAAATCCCCTTCCTCTCAGGTCCGCTTTTGCGAGCCAGAGGATGGAACGCGAGTGTGGGCGTGCACCGCCTAGGAACGCGGGTGCTTCCCGTTTCGATCCTTTGAAGAAGCCGTCCTGCTCCCTCGCTCCAGCGCGGAGCGCCGATTCCGGCCAAATCCACCGAGAAGCATCCGGCCCATCTGGTCCGTCAGTTTGCCGGGACCGAGCTCTGCCTCCGTCCCCTGGAGCAGTTCACCTTCGCGGGTCGTTTGCGTCGCCCATTCCGCGCGGGCGTCGCGGGCGGTCGTGAAGAACGCTGTGAGGCGCGTCGGGACCTCCTCCGATGGTGTCTCAAGGTCGGCTTGCAGGCGCTCAAGCACGTCGATGTACGTGGAGATCCAGCGTTTGATGGCGTTCCGGTTCGTCAGGACGATGTCGCGATGCATGTCGGGGCTGCCCGCGGCAAGCCGGCTCATATCGCGGAAGCCACCGGCCGAGAGGGTTTTCATGTCCC
>JAUJMG010000375.1 GCA_030446955.1 Thermomicrobiales bacterium | reverse complement strand
GCCGGGGTGATGAGCCTGGCCTGGATGCTCCTGCTGACGCTGGTCGTCTTCGCCGAGAAGATCCTGCCGCTGGGGCGGCGCGCGGTCCAGATGACCGGGGTGGCCTTCCTGCTGCTCGGCCTGCTGGTTGCGGTTGGGGCAACCCGGTTCCCTTGGCTTGCCTGATCCTCTGGCACATCGAAGGGAGACTCCGATGACTGAGACCACGAAAGAGGCCGTGGAAACCCTTGTCGCACCCGACGCGCTTGCCGCTCGCCTCTTCGAGGCGACGCTCGGGGCGATGGATCTCCTTTCCGTCTACCTCGGCGACCGGCTCGGCTACTACCGTGCCCTCGCGGCGGATGGCCCGGCCACCAGCGCCGAGCTGGCTGCCCGCACCGGGACCCACGAGCGCTACGCCCGCGAGTGGCTCGAGCAGCAGGCGGTAAGCGGCATCTTGGCATGCGACAACCCGCAGGCAGATAGTGGCGAACGGTGCTTCCGACTGCCCGCCGGCTACGAGGCAGTTCTTGTCGATCCCGACAGCCTGACCGCGATGGCACCAGTGGCTCAGGTCTTCGTCGGCTGCGTCAAACCCCTGCCCGCGATCCTGGACGCGTTCCGCACGGGCGCAGGCGTCCCCTATGCGGAGTACGGCGCCGACCTCCACGAGGGTCAGGCGGGCACGACCCGGCCGCAGTTCCGTCACCTTCTCGCGCAGGAGTGGCTGCCAGCCCTCCCGGATGTCCACGCACGGCTCCAGGTCGATCCGCCGGCCCGCGTTGCCGATGTCGGGATGGGCCTCGGCTGGTCCAGCATCGCGATCGCCCAGGCCTACCCGAACGTCCGGGTGGACGGGTTCGACCTCGACGAGGCATCGGTGCAGGCGGCCCGCGCCAACGCCGCCGCAGCTGGAGTGGCCGATCGGGTGGCGTTCCGCGTCCGTGACGCCGGGGACCCGGGACTGGCCGGGCGCTACGACCTCGCTGTCGCCGTCGAGTGCGTCCACGACATGCCGAACCCCGTCGCCGTGCTGGCGGCGATGCGGCGGCTGGTGGGTGAGGGCGGTGCCGTCCTGGTCGTTGACGAGAAGGTGGCGGAACGGTTCGTGGCTCCGGGCGACGACGTCGAACGCTACATGTACGGCTTCAGCATCCTCCACTGCCTGCCGGTTGGAATGACCGAGCAGCCGTCGGCGGCGACCGGGACCGTGATGCGGGCGGAAACGCTGCGCCGCTACGCGGCGGAGGCCGGCTTCCGGATGGTTGAGATCCTGCCTATCGAGCATGACTTCTTCCGCTTCTACCGCCTCGCCGCCTGAGCACCGGGCGCGCATGCGATGGTGCCTGGCGCCTCCGAATCCGTTGGGAGTGGGCTCGCCGGTGCCGGAACCTGGACGATCGGATCGGGCACCGGCACCGGCGGCGTGACGTGCACCGAACGGAGCAGCGATGGATACCCGCGAACTCTTCCTCGCCCAGCATGCCCGCTCCCACGCCGCCGGAGTAGCCGGCGGCGACCCGTCCAACCAGGATCTCGTCCTGAGCGGCATGACCGAGGAGCAGATCCGTCAGCGCCCGCATCCAAGCACCAACTCGCTAGCGTGGCTCCTCTGGCACATGACCCGCGCCGAGGACATCGGCATCAACCTCGTCATTGCTGAGCGCCCCCAGGCCCTTGACGAGGATCGGTGGTCGGAACGGCTCGGGGTACCGCACCGGGACCTCGGCGCAGGGATGACGGACAACGAGGTCGAAGGGTTCACCGAGCGGATTGACATTCCCGCACTCCTCGCCTACCGCGCCGCTACGGGGCAACGCACCCAGGAGGTCATCGCGGGGCTGCGGCCGGAGGTGCTGGCGGAGGTGATCGATGCCGACCTCGTGCGGCGGGTGCGGGTTCAGGGGGCGTTCGGACCGGACGCCGAATGGGTGCCGAGGCGCTGGGAGGGAAAGCCGAAGGCCTTTACCCTGATGCACACCGTGCTGGCCCACTCCTACCTGCACATCGGGGAGGGCCACGTCGTCCGCAGCCTGCTCGGCCTGCCCAACCTCTAGTGGTGCGTCAACGAGGTTTCGCTTGGCAGGGGTGACGCAGGCGTCGCCCTCGTGGCGGGCTACCGGGTGCCCGCTACGTCCCCCAACCAGGGACGGGTTGTGGCGAATGAGGTCTCCCCACCTCTGGGGACCGCTCGGACTGACCTGGGGCTTGCCGCCCAGCACGTTCACCTGCCCAGCCTTCAGCGCTGCACGCATGTCCTGGCCCGTGACGAAGCACCGTCACGATGGTCCGTGTGAACCAGTCACCGAGATGGTCCCGCGGCCGGATGACGGACGCCACGCGCACGGAAAGCCCGACCAGGTCGGCCGCCCAAGGCAACGTTAGTGGAGAATCAACCTTCGCTAGCACGACGCCTACCCGCGCTACGTCGCGGCGGTGCAGGCCACGCCAATCTTTCTCGATCGTAATGCAACCATCGCGAGGCCTGCCGCCTGATGGCGGGGGTGGCCGCGGCCGGCGCGCGCCTCGCCGGCTTCCCGCCCGAGGCCGATCTCCTCAGTGGTGGCGGCAGTCTCATCGTGGCGCCGGGCGCCGACGTGCTGGCAGGGCCGCTTGAGTGAGAGGAGAGCATTCTCACCGCAGAGATCAACCTCGGACGGGTGATCGAGGAGAAGCACAGCCTTGACATCATCGGCCGCTACGCCCGCCCGGACGTCTTCCGGCTCACGGGCGAAGAGGCACCGGTTATCGCATACGCGAGGCGCATGCCGTAGCCCAGCGTTGCACCGTCGCTGGCGAGCTTCAAGCTTGCGGCCCAGATAGGCTCTCGGTCGCACCGAAACGACCGCCTGGGCGAACTGGCCGCAACCATCACATCCTGCAACCGCTCCACCCGAGCCGGCACGAGCCTCGCCCACCCCTGCCCTTCCGGCCATCGACTACCATTCTCGGTCAGGGTGGCACCCTGTTTGCCCTGGGTGCAGCGGCTGGCAGACGGATCGGGGCGTCGCTTCAAGATCGGCGTGCAGGAGACGCGAGGGAGCGCCATGCGAACCGAGATCGGGCGGGATCTGGCGCTGGCCGACGCGCTCCAGCAACCGGTCTGGACGGCGCGGCCGGACGGCACTGTCGACTACGCCAACCCCTTCTGGCGCGCCTACACCGGTCTCTCCTGGGAAGCGTCGCTGGGCGGCGGGTGGGCCAACGCAGTCCACCCGGACGACGTCGCCGCGATCGAGACCCGCTGGCGCGAGGCCGCCTGCACGGGCGAGGCCTACGAGATCGAATACCGGTTCCGGGGTGCTGACGGCACCTATCGCTGGCACATCGCCCGCGTCGCCCCAATCCGCGAAACGGACGGGATGGTAGCGCGGTGGGTCGGGACCGCGCTCGATATCGACGACCGGCGACGGGCAGAGGCGGCGCTGAGGACAAGCGAGGCGCGCTACCGCGATGTCGTCGACAACGCGACCGATATCGTCTACACGCTCCTCCTTGACGGCACCATCTCGGCGGTCAATCCAGCGGTCGAGCGAGTCCTTGGCTACCGGCCGGACGAACTGGTCAGCGGGTCGGTGGAAGCGATCATCGCGCCCGACCACCGCGAGCGGACGAGAGATGTGCTCCAACGGAAGCTGGCGGGTGAGGAGGTAAGCGCCTACGACCTGGACCTGGTCGCGAAGGACGGCCGCCGCGTGACGGTGGAGGTCAACAGCCGCCGTGCCGTGGTTGACGGTCAACCTGTGGCCATTCACGGTATCGCCCGTGACGTCAGCGCGCGGCGGGCGCTGGAGCGGGAGCAGCAGGAGTTTCTGGAAGCCGTCTCCCACGACCTGAAGAATCCCCTCACCGCCGTGCGCGGCCAAGCCCAGCACCTGCGCCGCCTCCTCCACCGCGGTCTGGTCGACCCGCCCGACAAGCTGACGCAGGCCCTCGATGCCATCGAAGCCAGCGCCACCCGGATGCGGGTCCAACTCGATGAGCTGCAGGACCTGGCCCGGCTCCGTGCCGGCCATCCCCTGGAACTGCAGGCCGCGCCGACCGATCTGGCGGCGCTGATCCGGGCGGCCGCCGAGGATGCCCAAGCGTCCACCGGCCACCACCGGATCCGGGTCGAGGCGCCGGCCGCGCTCTGGGGCCGCTGGGACGCCCTGCGGCTGCGCCGGGTCCTGGACAACCTGCTCGGCAACGCCGTCAAGTACAGCCCGGGAGGAGGCCGGATCGGGGTGACGGTGGAGGAGGTGAGCCGGGAGGGGATCGGCTGGGTGGTGGTCGGGGTGCGGGACGAGGGGCTGGGGATTCCGGCGGTGGATCTGCCGCACATCTTTGAGCGGTACCGGCGAGGGGGCAACGTGACGGGGCGGATCGGGGGGGCAGGGATCGGGTTGGCCGGGAGCCGGCAGGTGGTGGAGCAGCATGGGGGAACGATCACGGTGGTGAGTGTGGAGGGTCAGGGCAGCACCTTCACCCTCGCCCTCCCTCTGGA
>JAUJMG010000374.1 GCA_030446955.1 Thermomicrobiales bacterium | reverse complement strand
GGCTGGTGTCCGCAAGGACGTGGGGGTTCAAGTCCCCCCTCCGACACAGCCTGACCGGCGTAAAAGTGCTGGTCAAAGCGGGTGCAGTAGGAGTGCCCGCCAGTTTGGAGGGCCTGCTTGTCATTGATTTGTCATCACTTGAGCGCCCCACCGTGTTGGACTTCTCCCGCCGTCTGCGGCCTGCAGGTACCACGATCCAGCTAATGAGCCTGGAGGAAGTGGCCTTGCCGCCCGAGCTACTGCAGGCCATAGCGCAGCGCACTGGGCGAGTCGCCCTCGTGGTGGGAGCAGGGTGCTCCCTGGAGCACCCGACGGGGCTCAAGGGTGCCCGCGAGCTGTCACTAGACGTCCACCGTCGCCTGCTGCTCGACGGCGTGCTTAACGAGGGCGAATGCGAGTCTCCTGACGACCTATCCGTCCTAGCGACAACCGTATGGCGGAAGCACGGAAGTCAGTCAGCCATGGTCGAGCGACTGCCAAGACGGGACTTTCGTATCGCTCGGCCCAACACCGGCTACTTCATCGCTGCCGCCCTCCTTCGTGAGCGAGCGGTCAACGCCGTCCTCACACTGAACTTTGACCTGGCAATGTCGACAGCGCTTGTTCTCCTGAGCGCAACGGAGGTAGACGTAGTACCGGGACCCACCAGTGCCGATCAACTTGGCTCGATAGCCGTGATTTATCTCCATCGGAATGTGGACGAGGCCGATCCTGAGCGCTGGATTCTCCGAGTTGAAGCGCTCCAAGAGGACTGGCGGGACAACTGGGAGGAGGTCGTCTCCCAGCGAGTGATGTCATCGCCTATTGTTGTGTTCGCCGGCCTCGGGTCCCCGGCCGCAGTACTAACGGAAACGGTCACTAGAGTCCGACAATCCGTCGATGCCCAGAACCACAGAGTCTACGTAGTCGATCCTGCCCTAGCGACACAGTTTGAAGCCGCCCTCAACGTTGGTCAAGCCGCCCACATCGAGCTCGGATGGTGCGACTTTATGGAGCGGCTGGCCGCCCGCGTTGTGGCAGAGCTCGAAGCCGAACTTGAGGCCGCCTGTCGAACCCTCTGCGACGCCCACGGGTGGGACGATGAAGCACGCCACGCCAGCGCACTGTGCCGGCGTTTGCATGAGATCGGCCTCGTGGCCGTTGGGAAGCTCCGCGCATCCTGGCTGCTGGAACGTCAGGCCTACTCGCCAGACGACGCCCGTCGATGTCTCGTTGCCGATCTGCTGCTGGCAGTCGGGCTCGTCGAACGGGAGATAAAGGGACAAGCGCGCTTCCAGGAAGATGGCGTCGTTCAGCTCGTCCGCGACGGCACGGTCGTGGCGACCTTTCTGGCAGCCTCAGGTGAGGGGGCGCTCCGGTGGGCGGCCCTGGAGGCTCGTGTGCTCGAGGCACTTGGTCGTATGCCGATGCACGAGCGCCCTACGCATGCCGTTCTCGGCGGTATGCAAGGATCACGACCGGCCGATGTGGTGGTGCCCGAGGATGTCGTCATCGGGGATCCTGGCTTCGACATCGCCCAAGGTAACCCGCGGCCAGAGTTCGTGACGATCGAAGAAATTCGCTCCGGCGGCGGTGCGATTGCAAGGCTTGTAGCCTGAATGGCAGTGAATGGCTCCCTTACCACTTCGCAGGTGCTCGCCGCAGCGACCGAGCTACTAATGAACGGTGGTTACGAGTCGGTTCCTTTGGAAGATGGAGGGTTTACATCGGCGCGGGTGTTCGAGGATCCGTACGGCATCGTTGCTGTCAACGTGTTCGACACGTGGGAGAGTCTTTCCGACGGATGGCACCTCGCTCAGGGCTCACTCGTAGACCTGATCTCTAATCATCTCACTCGGCCGGAGCCGAAGTCCTGGGAGGGATATCTGGTTCTTCTAACGCCGGCTCCAGTTCCCGAACCGGAGCGCTCTCATGTGGCCGATCTACGTTACGACACGAATCGTCTTCGAAAACTCGTTGCTACAGGGGAAGATCTACAAACGCTCGATGACGTACGAGAAGCGCTGCTGCCATTGCTGCCACTCGAGGTGGAGCCGCCTGGCGTCACGCGGAGCGGTTTGTTGGACCGGCTCCCCAACCTCCTTGCTTCCGAGGGTATACCTGCTGAAATCACTCGGGCGGTAGTTGAGGCATTCGTTGACAACGGCTCCATCATGGAGCGCCTTCACGCCGAGAGGCAAGAACTATGAGATTGAAAACGCTCATCATTGCTGGCTTCCGCGGGTTTCCAAGCACCATGGAGTTCGACCTTGACGCCGATGCAATCGTTGTGGTCGGCGCAAATGGTTCCGGAAAAACCTCGATGTTCGATGCCATTCTATGGGCCCTGGCTGGCTCTGTTGATCGTCTGGGGATTAAGCAACCGGACCTCGTGAGCAAGTACTCCACCACTGGCGAGGCGCGCGTTGAGTTGACGCTGGAGCGATGGGATGGAGCGGAGGTTCGCGTTGTGCGCCGGTTCGATGGCGAAAGCCACTTGACAGTTGAGGCGGTTGGAAGCGGCGTCGTTCGCGACTCGGTGGCGGAAGCCACGTTGCTAGATGTCCTCTGGCCGGATGCAAAGGTCGCGCCGGAGCCGTGGAGCGCGCTTTCTCGTTCGCTCACAAGGGCGATCTACCTCCAACAGGACGCCGTGCGTGACTTCGTGGAGGCTGACGGCGAGCAGGGGCGGTTCCAAGCCGTGAGTGAAATCGTTGGTGCGGGTCGAGTGGATGAATTGCAGCGACAGCTCGAGTCGAGTCGAAACGCTTGGTCTCGAGCCACCAACCTGATGGACCGCGAGATCGAGCCACTTCGTGTGCAGCGCAGTGCATTGTTTCAGCGGTTCGAACGACTTGGCGCCTCGGTGCCGGGTTCTGCCACTTTCGATGAGGGCTGGGCCTCGTGGCTTTCGGCGGCGAGTAAGTTTCTGTCCAAGGCCGACTTGCAGGTGTCAGACAGTGATCGGGCCGAGACCCTTGACCGGGCCCTGCGTGGCTTGCAGGCACGCGAGCGTCAGGAACAGCGTCGGGCCGAAGCGGCGCACGAACTGCTAGGGCATTTGGACCGGCCTGTACCGGTGCCGCCGCCCACGCAGGAATTGGCAAGGGCACAGGCGTCCGCGGAGGCCCGCTTGCGGGAGGCTTCTACACGTCTGGCAGCTGCACAGCAGCAAGCTGCTGCCAAGCGGCGTCGCCAAGTCGAGGCTGAAGACCGTCAGGAGGCTCTGGCTGCCCTGGCCGGGATCGCACTCCGATTTCTAGACGAACGGTGTCCAGTTTGTAACCAGGAACATGACAAAGAGGCCACACGAGCGCATCTCCAACGGTTGCTGGCTGACGACACGCTTACCGTTGCGGTGGCTGCAAATGGCGAGGTGGAGGCGGCCGCGGTGGAGCGTGAGGCTGCCGAGCGAGAGGCCGTCGAAGCCCGCGATTCCCTTACGGCGGCCGAACGCGCTGCTGCTGCGCGCGCGCGATGGGAACAGCGCGTCAATCGACTCGCTGTCGAGGCTGGCTTGGAGGTATCCGAGACACTTGAACGGGATGCTCGGCATCTGCATGCCCTTGCCGAGTCGTCGGTGGAGTCAATTCGAGAGCTTCGCTCCTCAGGGGAGCGACTCAATCTCCAGTTGGCTCGAGCCGCTGAGATGGCGAAGCGAGCTGACGTCGAGCGGCAGCTTGCTGCGTTAGAAAGGCAACTTGCCGAACGAGAGGCTGAGCTTCGATGGCGAAGCGAGACGGGGGAACTCGGCGGACAGGTCTTAGGAGCCCTCCGCGAAGCGGGAGCGGCAATTGTTGCAGCCGAGCTTAATCGGATTGAACCGTTGCTTCAACGCATCTACGCCACCGTCGACCCCCATCCGTCGTTCCGAGCAGTTGGGTTCCTTACACGTACGGTCCGGGGCCGGGGAAGGCTGTGGACTTCGCTCAATGATCGAGCAGCGAATATTTCGGTAGACGAGCCCTCTCTTGTGCTCTCTAGCTCGCAGCTCAACGTTCTAGCGGTGACCAGCTTTCTGTCGCTAAACCTTGCAATAGAGACTCTCCCGTTGCAGCTGGTCGCGTTAGACGACCCACTGCAAAGCCTTGATACCGTCAATTTGCTCGGGCTGGCGGATCTTCTCCGCCGAGTGAAAGCTTCGCGCCAAGTGATGGTTTCTACGCATGACGAGCGGCTCGCGGGTCTCCTTGAACGCAAGCTGCGGCCGATCACCGAAGGGCAACGTACACGGGTTGTTCGCCTTGAAAACTGGACACCAACTGGGCCGGCATTGGAGCAATCAGACGTACCCCGTGACGAGAGGCCACTGCGGCTAGTCGCATCAGCTTGAGCCTGAGCTGCCTCTGAACCGTCCATGAAGGATTCGGTGAGCGACACGCTCGGCTGCGTCGCTCTGCATCGGTGGCGTCACGTGCGTGTAGATCTCTCGGGTCACGTGGGTGCTCGAGTGGTTGAGCCGCTCGGAGACGATCTTGATGTCGATG
>JAUJMG010000068.1:11944-14967 GCA_030446955.1 Thermomicrobiales bacterium | reverse complement strand
CCCTCTCGCTCCACCAGGCCCTGGTCCAATCCTGCAACACCGTCTTCTACCAGATCGGGGTCGACCTGGACGACAAGGACGAGGAGTTGCTGCCAGAGATGGCTCGCGCCTTCGGCCTCGGGCAGCCCACGAACATCCCTTACTTCCCGGAGAACGCCGGCACCGTACCGGACCCCGCCTGGAAGCTGGACACTGTTGGTGATTACTGGGCCACCGGTGACGCGGTCAATCTCGCGATCGGCCAGGGCTACCTCCTGGCGACCCCACTCCAGATGGCGAACGCGTACGCCGCGATTGCCAATGGTGGCACCTTGCTCCAGCCCTACATCGTCTCTATGACCCGAGACGCCGGTGGCTCGACGGAGAAGATCGGCAAGCGCACCGTGATCCGGGAGTTGCCGCTGAAGAAGGCAACGATCACCGGCATTCAGGACGCGCTGCGAGACCAGACGAGCAACCAGATCCAGGTCGGTTCCTCCAAGGTCTTCGGCGACTTCGACTGGCCGATTGCCGGTAAGACGGGCACTGCTCAAAACAACATCGGTCCTAAGCCGCATGCCTGGTTCGCCGCCTTCGGTCCCTATGGCGACACGGCAACGATCGCCTCTGTCGTGATGGTGGAGAGCGTTGGTGAGGCTGTCAGCTTCGCCGCCCCCGTCACCCGCGCCATCTATGAGGCGTACCTCAAGACCGATCTGCCCGAATCGAAACCGTAACCATCTCGACGGATCGCGCCGCTCGGGCACATTGCGAGGGGAGGGCACCTGCCCTCCCCTCGACCCGCTGATCCGGCTGTGAATGTTCCTTTCTCTCCCCAGCTGATTCTCTGCTATTCTGTGGACGTGACCCTTGCTCGGAGCGGGCGCAGGTCGGAGGGCCGGACCGTCTCGATTGCCCTTAGACCCGCCGAATCGGATCGGTCCCGGCGTCGAACGCCGGGACCGGCCCGCGGTGTGTCCTGCCGTCCGGTCATCACCGGCGGTGGACGCGAGGCGTTCGTCGGCGCCGGAAGGCGCGGCACCAGCGAGAGGATCACCACCATGCGGAACGTGGAGGCTGTGCCGACCGGGCGCGGCAGCGAGGGCCAGCAGTTCCTCGTCGGCGAGACGCTCTACCTACGCGGCTTGGAGAAGGTGGACGCGAAGCGTTCCACCGCCTGGCGCGGCTCCCTCTTCCCGATCACTGCCGAGCGAGCCGAAGAACTCCTGAAGAAGGACATCCCGGAGCAGGCCCGGCCCCGGCGTGAAACGCGCTTGGTAGCGTGCCGAATCGCCGATGACGCGCCGGTCGGCTTCGCGCTCTATCAGTCCTGGGATTGGCGCACCGTCGACCTCAGCGTTGGAGCGGATATCGGACTCGGTTCCGACGCCGCCGCAGCCGTCAAGGCGGAAATCCTCCGCATCGTTGTCCCCTGGCTTCTCCTTGAGCGGGAGAAGATGGTGGTCTGGCTCGACGTGGACGCGGGCGAGGCGCCGGTGGTGGCCGCGGCCGAGGCGGTCGGGATGCGCCCGGCCGCTCGCTTACGGGAGGCCTACTGGCGCGACGGCGCTCGCCGCGACCACCTCATCTACGAGATCCTCCACCCGAGTTGGGTCGAGCAACTCGGCGACCCCCGGCTCGCCGACGTCGAACCAGAGATCCGCGACAATGCGCGTCGCACCCCACGGGCGGCGCAATCGGTGGCCGAACCACCCCCGAACGCGATCATGGTCGGGAAGCGTGTCTACCTGCGACCGGTGGAGATCGAGGACGCGGAGAAGATCGGACTGTGGTCTCGGCAGGAGCGGGAAACGTTCTTCGACGATGGTCGGGCCGCGCAGAGCGGTCTCGCCTTTGCCCACCTGACGCGCAAGCTGGCTGAGGACGACCCTCCCTCCTGGGTCCGCTTCGCGATTGTCCTTCGCGACGGTGACGAGTACATCGGCTCCAATGGGCTGGACAGCATCGACTGGATCCATCGCACGGCGGAGACTGAGAGCTTTATCGACCGGGCGGAGCATCGCGGCGGTGGGCTGGGTACGGAGGCCAAACACTTGCTGCTGGAGTACGCCTTCGAGCGGCTCGGCCTGCACATGATCCGTTCCTATGTCTTCGCCCCCAATACCCGCTCCGCCTCCGCCCTTCGCAAGCAAGGCTACCGGGATGCCGGCCGCCTTCGCTGGGGCGCCTTCAAGGACGGCAAGCTTGCCGATTTCTTGCTGTTCGACCTGCTCGCGGAAGAGTGGCGCGCCGCGCGCCGCGTCGCCGAAGAAGCGTAGGGACTCGCCAGCTGGCCCGGACAGCGCATGGCTTACCGTGTCAGTGCGGCTACGCCGCTGGCCTGGCACACCCGCCCAAAGGTGTGGGATGGCGGCCTCCGAATCGGGTTGACCTGCCGGTGATCGGCAGAGACAAGCGGACGGGGGTGGCATGATCGTGCCACCCCCGTCCGCTTGAAGTGATACGCGAACTCAGCCTAACTGATCGGCGGACGCTGCCCGCGCCCGTCTATCCGGCCAGCAATCCCTCCAGTGCCTCTTCCACCTCGTTCTCCTCGGGGAAGCGGCCAGACTGCTTCTTCGAGAAGACGACCTGATCGCCGTGGCTCACTTCGAAGACGCCACCACTGCTCGGCACGAGCGTCAGACCGCCCGTCAGGTTCTCCTCGAAATCGTGCAGGATGTTCTCCGCCAACCTGGCGGCTCTACCCAGATATCCTCAGGAGGTGCAGTACTCAATTCGCACCGTCGTTGGCTGCTCGCTTGCCATCCTCTTGTCCTCCTCGGCACTTGCGCTGGTTGCCGCCGGCACTACCGTTTTGCCCGGATCCATCCGGCCAAACCCTTCGGCCAACACTTCCCATTCGCAAGTAGGTTGCCGCGGGCAGAATTGGCCGGGCGAGCGGAATGACCTCCTTCGGCACTACGAGGTTCGATCTGAGCTCGGGGCCACCGTTGGTCGCCTGATCCGGCTTGCGCAGCCCATCCGGTGGTGCCTCTGCCGCTGGATCTGTCGAAGCAGCGGGATTGATCCGGCTCTCCTCT
>JAUJMG010000068.1:0-11844 GCA_030446955.1 Thermomicrobiales bacterium | reverse complement strand
TGGTGCCTCTGCCGCTGGATCTGTCGAAGCAGCGGGATTGATCCGGCTCTCCTCTTCATACGTGGCCGGTGCGATGACCGGCCGGGAGTGAAACCGGGACCAGGCTGGCAGCCGCCCGGAGCAGCGTGAGGAGCGAGGGATGATCGATCCGGTGTCTCGTCCCGATCGCCCGATGTGGGACGACGGAGTTCAGCCGCAAACGATCAACGAGTTGATCCAGGCCCGAATTGACGGCCGGTTGAGCCGGCGGGACTTAGTTCGACGCGCTGCCCAGATCGGCATCGCAGCGCCGGTTATCGGCGTGATGCTCCACGCCACGTCCGACGACGCGTTTGGTGCCCCGAACCCGGGCCGGCCTTCAGGCGCTACGGCCCGGTTCCAGGAGACGGTTCCGGCCGACAAGGCGACGGCGCCTGAAGGCGCGCCCCAGACGGGCGGCACCCTGAGCATCGGCACCAACGAGGAGCCCGATACCCTCAACCCCTACGTCACCCAGCTCGTGACCTCGTCCGACATCCTCGCGGGTGTCATGAGCCGCCTCCTGAAGTACGACAGCACTCAGCAGCTGCAGCCGGACCTCGCCACGGGGTACGAGATTGCCGAGGACGGCCTGACCTACACCTTCAACCTCCGCGGTGGGGTGAAGTTCCACAACGGTGATCCTTTCACCCCCCAGGATGTCATTGACACCTGGAAGATGATCATGAACCCGGACTTCGGCGCCTTCAGCCAGCTCGGGTGGGAGAAGATCAAGGACATCACCTCTCCGGACGGTGAGCGGCTGGTGATCACCACCACCGAGGTCTTCGCCCCGTTCCTCTCCTACGTCGGCTCCGATTACATCTCCCCAGCCAAGGAGCTGGCGAAGGGACCGGAGAAGTTCAAACAGGAGTTCGGCCGGGCGCCGGTCGGGTCAGGTCCGATGAAGCTCGTCGAGTGGACCGCCAAGCAGCAGGTCACCCTCGAGAAGTTCCCCGAGTACTTTGGCGGTCCGGCCAAGCTCGACAAGATCATCTTGCGCATCCTACCGGACGACAACACCCAGTTGGTGCAGCTCCGCACCGGCGAGATCCAGATGGTCGGCGGGGCCGGGGCGCTGGGGGCGACCCGCGTCGACGAGGCGCTCGGCATTGAGAACATCACCGTGCTGGAGCACGCAACCCTCGGGTGGTCCCACCTGGACCTGAAGCACATCGATTTCCTACGTGAAACAAAGGTCCGCCAGGCCCTCGACTTCGCGACCCCCACCCAGCAGATTATCGACAAGCTGCTCAAGGGGCGCGCCGTGATCTCGGTCGCCGATCAGGCGCCGGGCAGTTGGGCGTTCAACCCGGATATCCAGCCGCGCCCGTTCGATACCAAGCAGGCCGAGGCGCTGCTGGACGAGGTCGGCCTCGTGAAGGGGAGCGACGGCGTCCGCGAGCGGGACGGCAAGAAGTTCGAGATGGAGCTGTGGGGTATCGCCGGCTCCACCGAGGCCCAGCAGATCATCCAGGTCATTGCTCAGAGCTGGAACGGGATCGGGATCAAGACCAGCCCGCAGTTCCAGGACGTCTCGACGATCTGGGGCCCCGAGGGCTACCAGTTCACCGACAAGATGACGGCCTGCCTCTACAGCTGGTTCAACTCCAACGATCCGGACGACATGTTCTACTGGCACAGCTCCCAGATTCCGGACAGCCCAACCGGCACCGGCGGTAATCTGCCCGCCTACTTCCACGAGTACAACTTCCAGGCCCAGATCGACGACCTGACCTCCCGCGCCGTGAAGACGACGGATCAGGAGGAGCGCAAGCAGCTCTACTTCCAGATCCAGCAGCTGCTCCACGACGAGGTCCCGGTCATCTTCATGTACTGGGGCAAGTCCTTCCCGGCGATCGCCAAGAACATCGGCGGCTTCTGGCCGAGCGCGTTCAACCGCCTGCTCTGGAACGTCCAGGATTGGTACCTGACCCAGTAGCCATCTAGGACGAGGGTGATGGGCGCTGGGTGACGGGTGTTAGGTGCTAGGTCATGGGGGACGGGTGATAGGGCAGCCTGGTTGACAGGTGGCGGGTAGGGCGGTGATTAGCCCCGTTCCACTGCCCGCTCCTGGTATCTATCACCCACCGCCCAGCACCCGTCACCCATGACCCGTCGCCCATGACCCATCACCCACCGGAGGTGCAGGGTGCTGCGCTACGTGATCCGGCGCCTGCTCGGGGCGATCCCGCTGCTGGTGGGGGTTTCCGTGCTTTCCTTCGTCTTCATGCAACTCGCTCCCGGTGGGCCGGACGCGCTCTTCGCCCGCAACGCACGGATGAGCCCCGAGCAGATCGCCAACATCCGCCACAACATGGGGCTGGATCGCCCCATGCACGAGCAGCTCCTGGTCTGGCTGGGCAACCTGCTTCAGGGAGATCTCGGCATCTCCTACACCCAGTACCGGCCGGTCACCACGGTCATCTGGGACGTGTTCCCCAACACCGTCATCCTGATCACCGCGGGCCTGCTGCTCTCGCTAGTCGTCTCCCTCGTATTCGGGGTGCTGGCGGCGCGACGGCAATACGGTTTCTTCGACAACGTCACCTCGTTCGTCTCCTACTTTGGGCTCGCGATGCCGGTCTTCTGGTTCGGGCTCATGCTCCAGCTCCTCTTCGCGGTGAAGCTAGGCTGGCTCCCGTCTGCCAACATGCACAGCATCGGGGAAGACGGCTTCTGGGATCTGCTCAAGCACCTGGCGCTGCCGGCCTTCACCATCGCCATCGGCAGCATCGCCGGCTGGAGCCGCTACGTGCGCTCCTCCACACTCGAGGTGCTGGGCCAGGACTATGTGAGGACCGCCCGCGCTAAGGGGCTGCGGGAGCAGCGGGTCGTCTGGGGCCACGTTCTCAAGAACGCCTTAATCCCCTTCGTCACGGTGGTCAGCATCGACATTCCCCTCTACCTGACCGGTGCCGTCCTCACAGAGACGGTCTACGCCTGGCCCGGCATGGGGCGGCTCTTTTTCGACTCGCTCGCCGTCCGGGACTACCCAGTGCTGATGGGGACGCTCGTCCTCGGCGCGGTGCTGATCGTCCTCGGCAACCTGGTCGCGGATATCCTCTACGGTCTGCTCGATCCCCGGATCAAGTACTGATGATGCGAACGCCGGGCGTCGTGCATTGGCTGTCATGGTGGGACGATGAACAGGGGTTCGCTGTCGGAGCACGGACCGTGCTGCTAGACCGATCGGTGTTGGCCGGGCTGCCGGGACGCCGACCGGCGCAGGCCGGCTCCGCATCGCCCCCGACGTTGAGTGGTGGAGACCGTAGGGGAAGCCGATGAGCGTCGATTCCACGTCCGAGTCCAGGTCCACGCCGCCGCTGGCGTCCTCCATCGGCTCTGCCAGCGCCGTGGCTGAGGTCGAGCCAGGCGGCCTGGCCGCCCTGGTCCGTGACCCATCCGCCCGCGCGCCGCGCAGCCCGCTGCAGCTCGCGCTGCTGCGGTTGCGCCGCGCGAAACTGGCCATTGCTGGGATGGTGGTGATCAGCCTCCTGGCGTTGGGGGCGATCTTTGCCGACTACATCGCCCCATATGGGGCGGACGAGCAGGACCTGTTCAACATCACCCAGCCGGTGACGCGCGAGCACTGGCTCGGTACGGATGAACTCGGGCGCGACGAGCTCAGCCGCCTGCTCTACGGCGGGCGGATCTCGCTCCTCGTCGGCGTCTCTGCGGCGCTTCTCTCGACGGTGGTCGGACTGCTGGTTGGTGCGATTGCCGGCTACTACGGCGGCTGGATCGATCAGTTACTGATGCGTTTCGTGGACCTGATGCTCGCCTTCCCAGCCATCTTCCTGCTCCTGATTGTCTTCTCGATGCGAGGCAGTTCGGTCCTGATGGTGGTGCTCTTCCTAGGGTTCTTTGGCTGGATGTGGTTGGCTCGGATCATCCGCGGGGAGTTTCTCTCGCTCAAGGCGCGGGAGTTCGTGGAGGCAGCGCACGCGATTGGGGTACCGGGCCGGCGGATCATCGTTCGCCACCTCCTTCCGAACGTGATCGCCCCGATCATCGTCACAACGACGCTGAACACCGCCTACTACATGCTGGCGGAGGCGACGCTCTCCTTCCTCGGCTTCGGCGTGCCGCCCGGCACCCCGACCTGGGGCAACATGCTCACCTCCGCCAGGTCCAACTACGTGACCTACCCCATCTTGGCCATCGCTCCGGGCCTCACCCTCACGATTGCCGTGCTGGCCATCAACTTCGTCGGCGACGGCCTCCGTGACGCCTTTGACCCCCGGGCTGGACGGTAGTCGTTATGCGCCAGACGCCAGACGCCAGACGCCAGAACGAGAGATTGTGGGTAGGTTATGAACTTGCCGGACTCCGAAGCTTGCGAAGAAGGAAGACCTTGAATCAAGCGACCAACCTCAGCAGCTTGTTGGAGAAGGCGTCTAGGACTGTCGCATCAACGTAAGAAAGGCGTTGTGATAATCGAAGCTGGGTTTCCAGTTCACAGAGCGAGCCGTGAGCGACCGACAGGTGGTAAGCGAATTCTCTTGTACTTCCGCGACCCTGCCCTTCTGCAATGTTGGATGGGATGGATATGGCCGAGCGACGTACTTGATCGGTGAGCTTGTATCGCTCATCTGTCGGCCAGCCTCCGGTCGCCCGATAGGTAGCTTCAGCCAGATCCATCGCCTTCTGCCACGCAATCAGGTCCTGGTATCTGCGTCCGCCGGCCATCGTTCTCCCGTTTCTGGCGTCCGGCGTCTGGCACTGGCGTCTGGCGTCTACGCATTCTCTCGGGGATCGAGCGCGTCCCGCAGGCCGTCGCCCACGAAGGTGAAGGAGAGGGTAATCAGGGCCACCGCAACACTCGGGGCGATCAGAATCCACGACTGGTTCCGGTACGACTTCTGGCCATCCTGAATCATCTGTCCCCAACTAGTGGGGAAGGGGGCGTTCAGGTTGACGTCGGGTCGCAGGCCGATCCCCAGATAAGTCAACACCGCTTCCGCGATGATGGCCCCGGGCACGATGAACGCCCCGGCGACGATGATCGGGCCGAGCGCATTCGGCAGAATGTGGCGCGTGATCAGCCGACCAGCGCCCGCACCGCTGGCCCGCGCAGCCTCCACGAACTCCTTCTCTTTCAGGGCCAGGGTTTCACCCCGGACGAGGCGCGCTACGCCCGTCCAGTTGACGATCGAGAGGGTCACGAAGAGCAGGACCAGGCCATTCAGTAGCCGACCGAACCCGGTGTCGCCTAGGGAGATCTGCATGATGATGAAAAAGAGCAGCGCCGGGAAGGCGTACACGATGTCGGTCAGGCGCATCAAGGCGTTGTCTAGCCAGCCACCGGCGAAGCCGGCCGCCAACCCGATCGGGACGCCGATCAGGAGAATCACCACCATTGGGATGAAGCCGACCACCAGCGAGATCCGGGTCCCATAGACGAGCCGGCTGAAGACATCCCGCCCGATCCCGTCGGTGCCCAACGGGTAATCCCACGTTCCACTCTTGGCCGGGTTCGGATTCTCGATCCATGCCGCCTGACGGTACTTGCCTGCCACCCGCACATCTGTCTGCACGGGGTTGTTGGGCGCGATGGCCGGCGCGAAGATGGCCACGAAGCTGAGGAAGATCAGATACCCCAGTCCGACCATCGCCATCTTGTTGCGGCGGAACTGTCGCCAGGCGTCGCTCCGGAGACTGCGCGAGGCGCGGACCCTGGAGAGGGAAACCTCCGCTTGCTGATCGAGGGCTGGGGCCGTCGGCGCGACCGTCGCCATGAAACTCCCCCTCCCTAGCGTCGAACCCGGATGCGCGGATCGATGAATCCGTAGCTGAGATCGACCGTCACGTTCGCAATCGCGATGAGCACCGAATAGAAGATCGCCGTGCCCATGATCATCGAGTAGTCACGCTTGGAAATCGAGTCGACAAACTCGCGACCCAGGCCCGGCGCGCTGAAGATCGTCTCAATGATGATCGAGCCCGTGACCAGATCGGCCGCGGCCGGCCCTAGGATCGTGATAATTGGGATCAAGGCATTGCGCAGCATGTGGCTCCGTACCACGCCTTGAGGCGCGACCCCCTTGGCACGGGCCGTCCTCAAGTAGTCCTGCCGCTTGACCTCAAGCATGCTGGCCCGAGTGAGCCGGGCAATGTATGACATCGTGCCCAGACCGAGGACGATGCCCGGCAGCAGGTAGGCGCGGCCCAGCCCCTCCCAGGCTTCGGGACGGCGAACCGGGGAGACGCCAAAGTTCTGGCTGAGGAAGAGGAGTAACAGGAGGCCGCTGACAAACGTCGGCACGGAGACGCCAATCGTCGACGTGAACAGGCTGGCGTAGTCGATCCAGGTGTTTTGGCGCAGGGCGCTGACTACCCCAAGCGGCAACCCCACCACGATCGCGAAGATGATGCCCACCAAGCCGATCTTGGCCGAGACGGGGAACTTCTGAATGATCACACTCTGGACGGTCTCGGCACCCTTAGAGGCGTATGACGGGCCAAGGTCGAAGCGGAAAACGCCGATCATGTAGTTGAAGAACTGGCTATCGAGGTAAGCTCGGCCCAAGGTCAAGGGGTTATTGACCCCGTCATCCCGCTTGGCTTGCACGGCCTCCGGGTTGATCCAGAGCGGCTTGTCAAGGCCGAACTTGGCGTTCAGCGTCCGCACCGTGGAGGCCGGTAGCGGCTTCTCCTGGCTCCACGGGCCTCCCGGAGCACGGTACATCAGAAAAAACGTGACCGCAGCCACGGTCACGACCACGGGCACGATCCAGAGTGTGCGCCGCAGCACGTACCCGAACATCGCACCCTCGATCCGCTCAGAGCCCTATCGTTAACAGGGGCGCAGCGCCCGCCGGGAAAGATCTCCCAACGAGCGCCGCTCCCAATGATCCAGGATCAGAAGGCAACCACCGCGCAAGATACCCGGCGGTCCTCCTCCTGCCTACTCGGCTCGGTTGACGTCAATCGTCAACGGCGTCCCGAGGTAGCCAGGCCACTCAACATCGCTCGCGGTCGGAGTGTAGCCAGTTACCTCGGGGCTGACCACGAACGTGGCAGCCTGGTTGTAGAGGAACGGGCCAGGCACGTCGTCGACCAGGATTTGACCGGCCTGCTCGTAGAACCCGACGCGCGCCTCGGGATCCGTTGAGGTGTCACCCTGCTCGACCAGGGCGTCGAACTCCTCGTTGCAGTAGCCGAAGCGCTGGGCGAACGTCGCGTCGCACTTCCAGTAGACGCTAAGCCAGTTCTGCGGATCTGGGTAGTCCTGAATCCAGCCGCCGACGAGGAGCATCTGGGGGAACGTTTCTGGGCTCTTCCGCAGGTCGATCAGCGTCGTGCCTTCCGTGGGCTCGAGCGTGATCGTGACTCCAAGCAGGTCGCGGTACTGCCCGGCTACCCACTCGGCCCGCTCCGTCGCGCCAGAGAGATCGCTGTTGTAGAACATGCGGATCTCTGGCAGCCCCTCGGGGCCGCCGTAGGACGACTCAGCGAGCGCCTGTGTAGCAGCCTCCGGGTCGAACCCGTACTTATCCGTCTCGATGGAGCCGGGGACCCCCTCGGGAACCCAGCTCAGGGTTGGCGTGCAGTCGCCGCTGCGAATCTCCGCGCAGTACGTTTCCCGGTCGAATGCATAGGAGAACGCCTCCCGGACCTTCTTGTCCGTGAAGGGCTCCTGGGTCAGATTGAAGGCCCGGTTGTAGGTCGATGCGGTCGGGTAGGCCAGGTACTGATCGCTCAACTCTGGGTCGTTCTGAACCTCAGGGATCTGAGGCGGCTCCAACTGCACGATATCCAGGTCACCGTTTCGGTACGACTCAAGGGCGACCGCTGCATCGTCGACATACTGGTACTCGATACCGTCCAGCTTCGGCCGGCCGCCCCAGTAGTTCTCGTTGGCCTCAAACGTGATGAGCAAGTCCTCGTCAATGCCGGTGATGGTGAACGGGCCATTGCCGATGTGATTGGCCGGATCCTTCCACCAGTTGTCCGGATCCTTCTCCACGATCTCCTGCTTGACAGGGTAGAAAACCCACATGTAGGCGATCGTCGCGTAGTAGGGTGCCGGGTTGGTGAGCTGAATCTCCAGCGTCCGGTCGTCGACGGCGCGGACACCAAGAGCCTGTCGGGCCGCCTCGTACTCGTCGTCGCTGAACGCGGCGGGAGTCGTCGCGTCCTCCCCCGCCAGGCCGGCGAACTCGGCGCAGCCGACGATCTCAAACAGGATAGACTGGTACTCCCCTGCCGTGTTTGGGTCGCAGGTGCGCTCCACCGCGTAGCGGAAGTTCTCGGCCGTCAGCGGTGAGCCATCGCTGTACTGCAAGCCTTCCCGCAGGTGGAACGTGACCTGGGTGCCCTCCTCGTTGAACTCCCAGCTCTCGGCCGCGGCCGGCACGGTCTGCTGATTCTCGTCCAGCCGGGTCAGGCCCTCATAGGCGAGCGCCAGGATGTCGATCTCGTTCGTGAATGAACTTTTCTGAGGATCGAAGTCGTCTGGATAAACCGGATGATGCACCCGCAGGACCTTGCCCGCGTCGTCCTGCGCCGCGACCCCGAGCGACTGGGATCACCAACGCCAGCAGCGCGACTAGGCCAATCAGCCTAGCCCAGGCGCCCGTTTTTTGGTTCACAGTCTCCCTCCTTCGCATCGACGCCACGGCCTTCGTGGCGTGCGGCACGTTATAACGACACTGCGACAGCGTCAACGCCCGTCCAGGCATGCTTGCCCTATCTTCCTGGTATCACCGGATTCGGATTGGCGAACTTGGTTCCCGCTACCGTCGGGAGTGCGGATCAAGGGCGTCCCGGAGGCCGTCCCCTACGAAATTGATGCTCATCACCGTTAGGAAAATCATCAGGCCCGGTGCGATCGCGAAGACCGGCAGTGTCCGCATGTGCGCTTGCGCGTCCTCCAGCAGATTGCCCCAGGAGGGTGTCGGCGGTTGCACTCCGAACCCGAGATAGCTCAGCCCCGACTCCGTGATGATCGACGCCGCCACCAGCAGGGTTGCCTGGACCACGATCGGCCCCACCGCCCCAGGCAAAATGTGGCGGGTCATGATCCTGAGATTCCCCGCCCCTGCTGCCCGTGCCGCCTCAACGAATTCCTTCTCCCGTAGGGCGAGGAATGTTGCTCTCACGATCCGCGCCAGCCCCATCCAAGAGAGGACGCCGATCACAACCGCGATCGGCACCATACTGCCCTGAAGAACTCGCAGCGAGGTGGTCCGGATCAAGGTCGCCAGCACGATCAGCACAAAGAGCTGCGGGAAGCAGAGGAAGGCGTCCGTCAGTCGCATCAGTCCCGCGTCGATCCAGCCGCCGAAGTAGCCAGCCAACGCCCCGATCGTGACCCCGACGGCGAGCGCTAAAGCCGTCGATGCTAGACCCACGGTCAGTGACACGCGGCCTCCCGCCACCGTGCGGGCGAAAATATCCCGGCCAGCCTTGTCCGTCCCGAACCAGTGCTCCGCTGACGGCCCTTGCTTGCGGGCCGTCGCAGAGAGTGCGTCTGGGTCGTAAGGAGCGAGCGGTGCGAGGATCGCCGAGAGCCCGATCAGCATCAGCACCACCAAGCCGGCCGCTGCCAGCCGGTGACGAAAGAACCGCCGGAGGGTGAGACGCAGCATCGTCTCCTGCCGCGCCGCGCTTCGCCCACCGAGCAGCCGTTCCGCGGCGTCTGCCTGGAGCGCCCCCGGCCCACCCGCCGGCCGCATCCGCCCCGCCTCGCTCACGAGAGCCGGATCCGTGGGTCAAGCAGCGCGTAGACCATGTCCGCCAGCAAGTTGGAGAGGATGATCAGCGCGGAGGTGATCATCGTGACCGCCATCAGAATCCCGTAATCGCGCCGGCCGGCGGCGTCAAAGAAGAGCCGGCCCATGCCTGGCCACGAGAAGATCACCTCCGCGAAAAGGGCACCGGAGAAGAGGTAGGGCAGGTCCAGCGCCATCAGCGTCACCAGGGGGATGGCCGCGTTGCGGAAGGCGTGGCGCAGGACAACCGCGCGCTCCCGTAACCCTTTCGCCCGCGCGGTCCTCACGTAGTCGAGGTGGATGACCTCCAGCATCGAGGCTCGTAGGAAGCGCGAGTACCAGGCAATCCAGCCTGCCGCCAGCATCGTCACCGGCAGAATCAAGTGGACCAACCGGTCCCGGATTGAAAAGTCGGCGCCGAGGGTCTTGACCCCGCCGGAGGGTAGGAGCGGCCCCCCGGTCACTGGGTTGTCCAGCGTCAGATAGAAGATCAGGATCAGGATCAAGCCGAGCCAGAAGATCGGCACTGACTGGCCGACAAACGTGAACGCCGTCACCGCGTGATCAAATTTGGAGTACTGGCGCAGCGCGGAGTAGACCCCAATCGGGATCGCCAACAGCAACGTCACCAGCCAAGCGGTGCCCATCAAGTAGAGCGTGTTCGGGAGGCGGTCCATGATCTCGTCACCGACCGGTCTGCGGCTCGTGACCGCCATCCCGAAGTCGCCCTGCAGGACCCGCCCCAGCCACTTGCCGTACTGGAGATAGACCGGATCGTTGAGACCTAGTTCCTCCTCCAGCCTCGCCAGATCCTCCGGGTTCATACCTGCTCCGCGTCGCAGATAGGCCCCTGTCGGTCCACCCGGCGCCGCCTGGAGCAGTGCGAAGACCACTGCGCTCACGAAAAGCAGCAGCGGCACCGCCCCGATCAATCGCCGAACCGCGTACCCGCCCACCGTGACCTCTATCGGCGTGCCGGGGAGCCGGGCGGAGAACGATTCTTGCGTCCCGCTCGACTCCCCGATCCCAGCCGCTTGTCTACTGCTTCATCCACCAGTTCTCGATGTCCCAGGTAGACCACTCCCAGGTGCTCACCGTGAAGCCATGGAGGGTATTGGCGTAGACGCTGCCCTCACTGAACTGGAGGATCGGGAACGTTGGAATGTCCTCTCGCAACGCGGTCGCGACGTTGCAAAAGTTCTCGCGCCGTACGGCCGGATCCGGGGAGGCGTTCGCTGCTTTGATCCACTTGCCGACATCCTCGCGGATCCAGCGGTGGAAATTGTCGCCACCGGGGTTCGCCTCGCTCGGCACCTGGTCCGGGGCATAGCGCTTGGCAATGTCCGCGCCCGGCTCGAAGAGACCTGCGTCGTAGAGCAGTAGGTCGTAGTCACCCATGAGCCGCGGCGACTTGTCCTCATAGGTGCCGAAGATGACCGCGAAGTCCTGGTTCTCGATCTTCACCTCGACGCCCAGGTTCTTCAGATCCTCCTGAACCGCCAGTTCAATCAGCTCCAACGTCGAGAAGCCGGTGTAGCCGTTCATCGTCAACGTCATCTTGGTGCCATCCGGCACCGTCGGGACGCCGTGTGCCTCTCGGATCCCGTCGCCGTCCTCGTCCCGCCAGCCGGCCTCGTCCAGCATCGCCTTGGCGGCCTCAAGGTCGTGGCTGAACGGCTCCACCTCGCAGTTCATCCAGCCCACGGCCAATGGGGAGTCGATGTCGAAGACCCGGCCCTCCAAGATCTCCTGGTTGATCCGTTGCCGATCGATCGCCATCGTCATGGCTTCGCGGACCCGCCGGTCACCCAGAATCGGGTGCGGATCAGCAGCGCCAGGATCACCGTCGTAGGGCCTCGAGAGGTTAAACCGCAGCTCCACCACCCAGATTCCCGGTGCAATCCGGCCTGTGCCTGTGCCGGCCTCCTCGATCTGCTCCTCGGCGTCGTCACCTGCCCAGAGCATCACGTGCGCGTCGCCCTCGATCATCTGCGGGGTGCGTACCGACTCGTCCGGCACGACCAGGAAGTTGACGCCGTCCAGATACGGCTTTGGAGTTGCCCCGCTACGGTGGACACTCGATCATTGGGCATTGGATGCTCGTGAG
>JAUJMG010000373.1 GCA_030446955.1 Thermomicrobiales bacterium | reverse complement strand
CGGGGTCGCCAATGTTGCGCTTAGCAGCTCCCGCGCCTGGTCGAGGTCAGAGACCGGGCCCATGTGAGCGTCGGGTACGACGCCGTCGCCCCCGAACCCGTACAGCGCAGGAGGCAGGGGCGAGCGCCGACACTGTGAGCGTCCGCTCGCTCGGGGCGGGTCGAGGTCGACGACTAAGATGGAGGCGTTGTCCAGCCCGATGGCCAGCGTACCGCTGAGGGGCGCCCTGGCGGACGACCACACGGTCCGGGCCGTGGCGAGGGCAGCGTGGCGATCGCGCCGATGAGCACTCGTGAAGGTGGCTGCATGCGGCCGGTTGCGGGCGTTCATCCGTCGTCTTCACCGCGTCCTCCCTGATCCCCCTACTGGTCGGAGGAAGACAGAGGCGCCGGGCGCCCAGTTGATACACCTCGCCCGCTCAGCCATACCGGCGGAGGACACGACTTCGCCGAGGCCAGGCCGAGCCGGCCATCGACTGTGGTGGCGAGCGCTATCCGATGACGGTGGAGCGAGGAACGACCTTCGGGTCGATGACAATCGGGCGCTCGATGAGGCGCGGCCGCAACTCCGTGCCATCGGGCGCCAGCCAGGAGGCCTCGTCGTCCCGGTTCTCGGGGTCGAGCCGCCATTTGCTGTTCGCCCGGTCGAGGCCGATGGGATAGATCGTCAGCACGCCGTCGCCGTCGATGTGTAGACGGAGGAAGTTCTTGTACGTGGTGAGCCCCATCGAAGAGAACGCCTCGTTGCCGTGGGCTCTGAGCCAGGCGCAGCAGATCGCGAGGTAGATGCCCATGACCAGCGCGCCGGCCAAGCCCCCCACCACCGCGAGGGCGACGAGGAGAGCCGCTGTGAACATGGCGCCGTCGAAGAGCGAAGCGAACTCGATGACGAGGAGGCCGACCGCCGCACCGCAGGCGAGATGGGCAACGAAATGACCGAGGCCCATGAGGTCCTTGGCGAGAAGCTTCCTGGGGCCGTGGGACCAGTCAGCGGACGGTTTGGCGAAGGCGACCAATCCCCCGAGCACGACGACGAGCAACGCCACCGACACGGGGTTGAGCCATAGGCCCCAGAGGACGTCGCTCCAGCCGAACCGCTCGGTCGACGCCTCGAGCGATCCCGCCAGGCCCTCGTTCAACGTGCGGTTGGCGAACTGGGTGGCCCAACCCAACAGGAGGTAGAGCACGGCGGGCACCAACATGAACGAAGGGTTCGTGAAGGGCAGGCGAATGGCACCGGCGGAGAAGGACCTCGACGTCCGGGCGTCGGGGTAGCGGTGCTGCAACCGGAACTCCTGCCGGTCCCGACCACGGGGGTCCACCGGGACGCGAAGGAGGTCGTCGAGATGATGCGTGGGGTGCGTGAATGCCCCACCGCCACCGGCGGTGATCTTCTGGCCACCGCTGACGGCGGCGTACCGGGCGTAGTGGTGCTCGTCCCCCGAGATCGACGCGAGCAGACGTAGTCCGGCCGGATTGATCACGCGGTCCTCCAGGTAGGCCAGGTTCCGGAAGGCCGCCCGATCGCCCTCGACGTCGACCCAGCTCGGCTTCGCCGTGCAGAGGATCAGCGGCGCACCCGTGCCCATCTCGCCGGCGACCTGCTTGAAGAACTGAATCTGCGGGTCGTCGATGTACGCGTCGAACTGGATGTCGATACCCCACAGCCACCACTTCCTGGGCAGGCGTACGGCGAAGTAGCTGCGGGACTGGACGAGGCGGCGGCCCCCGATCCACTTTTCCTCGCTCGTGCAGAACAGCCGCATGAAATTGGTCAGGCCGTCGTACCAGTCATGGTTCCCAGGGAGGGCCAGGAGCGCGGGGCTGTTCGTCGAGGTGTATGGGAGGGATGCCTTGTACGGCCCCTTGAACCGGTCGTCGTACGCCTGGGGGAAGGCGGCTGGATAGACCTGGTCTCCGCCCAGGACAAGGAGCCCGGCCCGCGGAAGCAGATGGCCATCGACCTCGAGGCTCCGCTGAGAGGTGAGCCAGGCCACTGAATAGGTCGCATCGAACCCGTCTCCGGTGTCCGCGACATAGTCGATCCAAACCTCGTCGCCGTCGGCGTCACAGGTCGGGACCTCGCCCGGGAATGTCTGTTGCAGCTCCCGCTTGTCGAGGAAGTCGCCGATGGACGACGACAGCAGGACACGCTGGCCCGTGCTCGCCAGTACCTTCGGACTGAACCACCGGACCTTGTCTTGCCGGGCGAACTCGACCTGCAACTCCGTCTCGTCTCGCGGACGGGGTGGTGGTCTCTGCGCTCGGTAGGTCGGCTGACAGGGCTCCGCTGACTCCAACACCCACCTCCGCCGATGAGCGAGCAGGACCGGCCAGAGCTTAGGACATCGACGGCGACGGGAGCGTGGCCTCGCCAGCCCGGGTGAGACGACCGACCGTGAACGGTCGCTCCCTGTTCGACAGTTACCCGCCCAGCACCGTTTCGGTGAACTCGTTCAGGAACTTGCCGGACCTGTCCTGGGACCGGCGAGCGGCGCGGAAGCGTTGCATCCTGTCCGTCCCGTAGATGCTCTCCGTCTGGTCGCGGTCGAGGTACACCTTCTTGCCGAGATGCGGCTGGCCGCCGTGACGAAGAACGATCTCCTCAAACTCGCGGAACACTCCGTCGGTCTTTCGCGACATGCTGGGCGCCAACTCCACATAGGCGGTGGGCCTGCCCACACCCGGGCCAAGCAACGCCTGCGACGTGTCCGGCGTGAAGCGGATCTCGATGATGGTCGGGTACCGACGCTCGGCAAGCAGGAGCTGGACCTCCTCGAGACAGGCGGTCAGGTTCTCGCGCGAGATTCCGTATTCGATCTCGTCGTGGCGGAAGTACAGGAGCCGCGGAAAGCCCTCTTCGGCCGCGTAGACGACGGCGCGGTGATTGACCGCCAGCGCGTAGAGCCGCATCCCCGCACGGCCGAGCCAGTCGGTTACGTGGAAGGCACGAGCGACGCCGATGAGGTGGCCGGAGAAGGCCATGTCGAACAGCTCATCGAGAATCTTGACGACGCCACGGACGGCGTCCGGGGGGTCGATCGTGCGGTTCCACTTGTTCATGCGCACGAGGGCCAACCGGGGGTCACGGTCGCGGTCCGCCGAGTGCACGAGGCCTCCGAAGTAATAGAAGCTCAGGTGCGTGTTCTCGACCAGGAGGGCCTCGAGGTTCGCCTCGGCCCACGTTCGAGGGACGACCTTGACCGCCTTGGCGAGGTTGTAGGCGGGTTCGGCCGAGATCTCGGCACCGATCACCACGCCACACGTGCCGGCACCGCCGATCGCGGCGTGGAAGACGTCGTCCCCGCGACGGAACGTCGCCGCCTTGCCATCGGCGTCCACGATCCTGAGCGACAGCAGACACTCGGAGAGGAAGCCGTGGTCGCGACCCGTGCCGTGCACGTCCGTGGCGATCAACCCACCGATACTCTGAGGATTAGTGGAGCCGGCCACGTGCAGGGCCGCTCCCTGGGCGGCCAGGACCCGGTTGAGGTCACGCAAGCGGATGCCCGCCTGGACGTCGGCGATCTTCCACCCGGGCCGGCCGGGGTCGTCACGCACGGTGGCGCCGTTGTAGCGGTCGAGGGAGAGCAGGAGGTCATCGCTGAGAGGGCCGGCGTTGAAGCTGTGCCCCGCTCCCACCACGCGCACCTTCTCGGCGCCGGCGACGAGCCGGCAGATCTCTTCCTCGCTCGTCGGCTCGGCGTAGCGGTGGGGGTGACAGCGGAACACGCGGTACCAGTCGATCCACGTTCCCCGCCTATACCGCCCTTCGTGCAGGACTTTGCGTCCCCCGGTGAAGAGGAACACGGCGCTATTGGCGATGTTGATCGTCCAGGTCCTCACAATTCGGCGGACCACCGATGACCCGCCCTTCAGCTCCTCGGAAGCCGACCGGCTGGCGGCCGTCCCCTCGGGCACCTGGGCGCCGCGACCGAGACTGCTACCGCGGTTCCGGGGAGGTGAGCGACGCCGGGCCGTTCCGGGCCAGCTCGGACGATGCGATCCAAGGGGCTCGACGGTCTCAACGCTCGATGTGGTCGCACGGTTCATGCCGCGTCGTCGCCGTGCCACCGCTTCCACATACGGCCATCCCACTCACTTTACTGGCACCGATGCGCGCGCGATAACGCCGTCAGGATTCTACGGCAACGGAGAGGGGTCCGGTCGCGGCGACAGCGGGTGAGACGAGAGACTCGGATACGGAGGCCGCGAGCAAGACCGGTCTATCGATCCCGCGGCTGCTCCTGCAGGTTTACGGGCGCTACGTGACAAACCTGGGACGGCGGGTGCGAATGCTCGCGATCGGAACGGTGTTGCAGCGGCAGTGCCCGGCGAGGAGGATGCGGAGCCGGTAGTTCGGGAAGCTGCGGAGTGCCCGGCCTGAGCGCTTCACCTGCTTGATGAGCAGGTTCGCCGCCTCCACCGGACCGTTGGAGGCGCCGGTGCGGTGATGGGCGAGGATCTCGGTGCGCCACCGGCGCAGCATCTTGAGCAG
>JAUJMG010000372.1 GCA_030446955.1 Thermomicrobiales bacterium | reverse complement strand
GTCCGCCGCTACGACACCGTCAACCGCCTCATGACGGGCGGTCGGGACGTTGCCTGGCGGCGGCGCGTCGCGAAGCTGGCGGTGGAGGCCGGGGGGCGGGTCCTGGATGTCGCCACCGGCACCGGAGATCTCGCCCTGGCCCTCGGAGCAGCCGGGGCGACCACCGCCGTCGGGATCGACTTCGCCCCACCGATGATCCGCGCCGCCGCGATCAAGGGCGCCGGGCGGTCGGATGTCGCCCTCGTCATCGGCGACGCGCTCTACCTGCCGTTCCCGGACGGCGCCTTCGATGCCTGCACCGTCTCCTTCGGGTTGCGGAACATGGCCGATTACGAAGCGGCGCTACGGGAGATGGCCCGCGTCCTTCGCCCGGGCGGGTGCCTGATCTGCCTGGAGTTGACGCCCTATCGGGTGCCGGTGCTGAGCCAGGTCTTCGGCTGGTACTTCCGCACCCTTGTCCCGCTCGTCGGCGGTCTGCTCAGCGGCGACCGCGAGGCGTACCGCTACCTGCCCCGCTCGGTGGCCGCCTTCCCGGACGCTCGATCCCTCGTCACCCTGATGACCCGCGCCGGCCTCACGGACACCTCCTACCGCCTGCTCGGCGCCGGCACCGTCGCCCTCCACGTCGGCCACAAACCGGCGTAGCTACCGCCGAACACCGCCGGCTCCCCCCTCGTCCGGCAGCCCCCAGGTCTCGGAGAGGACGCCGTTCGTCGCCAGCCGGACGCACAAGCCCGCGTGGCACCCACTTGTAGGGCAGGACGGGGTGCAGAAGTGGGCCCGGCCACAGCCGAAGCAGTACGCCGCGCGGCAGTTGCCGCACCACCCGAACCGCTCCCCCAGCGCCGTCCCGCACCCCGCGCAGCAGGGCTTCGTCGGCAACGATGCGCTTCTTCGTCTCGTTGCTTCCACAGGCACACTCTCTCCACATGCTCCCGCATGCTATGGCACGGGAGCATCACCGACGAGACGATGAAGCGGGATGGATCGAGTGTAGCAGTCCGGCCTACATAGGTTGGCTTGCCTTGACGCCTCGTGGTGGGAATCGCTACCGGATGGCTGATCCACCTGAGCCACGGGACTGGCGAGGTGACTCGAATCTGTCCTCTCCCGCTCCGACCCGCCGCCACGGGAGGAGGAGCCGTTCGGCGAGGGCGACCAGGGCAAAGAGGACGATGCCCATCGCAGCCAGCAGTGCGACGCAGGCAAAGACCCGGTCGGTGATGGCCAGCGCCTTGGAGCGCAGGAGCAGGTAGCCGAGGCCCGCACTGGAGCCGGACACCTCCCCAAACACCGCGCCAATCACGCAGACCGCGATCGCGATCTTGGCGCCGGAGAAGACGAACGGCAAGGAGGCGGGCAGCTTCGCGAGTCGGAACCGCGCCCAACGGCCCGCCCCGAGCGACCGGAGCAGGTCCAGCGCGTCCCGGTCGGTCGCGCGCAGGCCGTCCACCGTGTTGACGGCGATCGGGAAGAACCCGACCAGCGCCGTGACCAGCACCTTCGGCAGCAACCCGTACCCGAACCAGATCAGGAACAAGGGCGCCAGCGCCGGGATCGGCACCGTCTGGCTGGCGATCACCAGGGGGTACACTGCCCGCTCCAGGATGCGCGAGGCGTCGATTGCGGCGGCCAGCAGCAGGCCGGCGACCAGCGCGAGTCCGAATCCGAGCAGCACCTCGCGCAGCGTCACCCCCGTGTGGTGGAGCAGCAGCGCCCAGTCGACGATCAGCGTTCGCGCGACCGCGCTTGGCGGCGGCAGCAGCCAGCGAGGCGTTTCGGTGACGCGGACCCACCCCTCCCAACCGGCGAGTAGCAGCCCGAGCAGGAGCCCGGGCAGGAGCCAACGGTCCAGGATTCCCATACCGGGCCGAGGTCGTACTCCCGGGAACGCCGGTGCGCTTGATGGAGGGCCGGCGGCCGCCCATCGGGCCTGTCGGGCACGCGGGCGTATCAGAGTCGGTGGCATCGGGACCTGCGGGAAAGAAGGGTCGTCGCGCCCTTCGCGCAGTGGACGGCTCACTGCCACACCATAACCCGAGCCGATAACGACAGACAACGAGACAGCTTGCCGCAAGAGATCCCGTGCCCGGTTCGTCAGCCTTCGACGCCCAGCGGGGTGCGGGGAGAGCGACGGCCGTCCGCGTCGACGGTGGATGCCGGGCGCTGCCTCCGGTTCGGTTCCACGGCCGATGGTCTTGGGGCCGGGGGCGGAATGCCTTCCGTGCCTCGGACCAGCAGCACGTACATCGTCGAGAGGATCGGCAGGTGGCCGATTAGCTCAGTCGGTGGAAGGAAGGCGATGGTGAGGTTGAACGGGATCCAGAGCGCCAGGATCACTACCCGGGTCAGGTACCCCGAGAGCAGCGTGACCCCGGCCGTCACCTCCACGATCCCCGCCGCGTAGACGAACCGCCGATCCGTGAACCAGTCGAACCCCAACTCCCGCGCCACGTTGAAGCTCGGGTTCTCCCGCAGGAACGCCTCCCCCAGCTCCGGCGCCACCAGCTTCTCCGTAAAGCCAAGGATAAGCACTGAGAGCCCCGCCGCGATCCGCAGGGCCGGCAGCGCGTACGGCAGCAAGCGGTCGGAGAGCGCCGTCCGGTCCTCCTCCTGCCCCGACTCGTAGCGCACCACCCCGCGCCCGACCGCGACCAAGTAGACCGCGATCCCGACGAAGATGATCTGCTCCAGAACCTCGTACCAGGTCCCGAACGCGAAGGCGAGCAGGAACAAACCGACCACCATCACTGCCCCAACCCGAGTCAGCACGCCAGTGATGAACGAGAACGACGCCACCACCGTCAGCCCGGCTACCAGGACCCCGAAGGCGTTGCGTGGCAGTTCGATGTTGGGCACGAACAGCTTCAGCCGGCTTGCCATGAAGATCATCGTGATCGCCGTCTGCACGCCCAGGATCGCGGCGGCGGCCGGCTCCATCCGCTGGAAAAAGGGCGGCCGGGGCCAGAGTGGATCGCCCGTCACCCGCTGCACCGCCGCCAGCAGGGCCACCGCGCCCCCTGCACTAAGCAGCGCCAGCAGCACCGGCAGTGAGAAGAGCCGCCCCCACTCCGGTGCCCAGTACGGGCCTTCCGGCGTGAACCACCGTTCGTGCGCTCCGGCCGACCGCGGCACCATGGCCCAGGCGAGCGCCAACAGCACGACCGTCGGCCGGGCCGCATGAGGCGCGACGCTGCGGATCATCAAGTGCACCCTGTTGATCAACGAGGAGAGGGATTCCGGCATAGTGATACATCTCCGGACACGACTCGGTGCGGCACGCTCCGCCAGTTCGAGCGCGTCGGTGCCCTGCCGAACCATCGCACTATGGATGCCGTACCCCTGGGTCAAACCCGTTCAGCTGGATCGGGCTGCGGATGAGAGTCCAGGTACCCGTGGAGTAGACTGGCCATTCTGGAAGCATCCGGCCGAGTTTGGGTGGAGCCAAGTCCACGCCCTCAGCCGGAGCAGCTTTGCGGCTGGCCAGCCCTCAGCCCTGTCCGGTACACCCTGGGTGGCAGGCGAAGGGAGGCGTTCACCGGCCGCGCGACCGATCACTCCAACGAGCGACGATGGACCGGCACCCGATGGCACCAGTCTCGATCTTGGACACGTTGCCTGCGAGCCATGCAGAGGTCGTGGCGCGCCTCGCCAATGCATTCGCGGCCAACGGGGCGGAGCTGTACCTCGTCGGGGGCATCATCCGGGACGTGCTTCTCAATCGTCCGCTGCCGGCCGATCTCGACTTTGCGACCTCCGCGGCCCCAATTCAAAGCAGGGAACTAGGCATCCAGGCTGGGTCGGCATCCGTCTACGACATCGGCGAGCAATTCGGCACGGTCGGGTTCGTCTTCGCGCCCGATGGTCCCGCGAACCCGATTCAGGTCGAGATCACCACCTACCGCCGCGAGCACTACCCGGACGACACTCGGCGACCCGCCGTGCAACTTGGCGGCACCCTGAAAGACGACCTCGCCCGTCGCGACTTCACCGCGAACGCCATCGCCGCTGACGCCACCTCCGGGGACCTCGTCGATCCCTACGAGGGCCAGGCCGACCTGGCCCTCGGGGTGCTGCGCGCGGTCGGGGACCCGGACGAGCGCTTCGAGGAGGATCCCCTGCGCTTGCTGCGAGCGGCTCGGTTCGTCGCCCAGCTCGGGTTCCGGATTGACCCCGACACAGCGATGGCGATGGACCGTCAAGCTCCCAGCCTGGCTCGGATCAGCCGGGAGCGAATCCTTGCCGAAATGACGAAGCTCCTGACAGGGCAATATGCATCCCACGGCCTCGAAGCCCTCCGGGCCACCGGCTTACTCCGTCACGCCCTACCGGAGCTTGCTCCCCTCGCTTCTGCGACCGATGGCCCTGAGCGGCACGGTTGGGGCCGGGAGAAGGACCTCTGGGCGCACACCAGGCGCGTCGTGGACCAGGCGCCTCGCCGTGCGGTCGTGCGCTGGGCGGCCCTTCTGCACGATGCTGCCAAACCGCAGACCCGTGC
>JAUJMG010000003.1:31506-38321 GCA_030446955.1 Thermomicrobiales bacterium | reverse complement strand
CACGGCGAGATCACCCGCACCCAGTGGGGAGACATCTGGCCAGGCGTGGCGCCGTCCGTGGTCCCGATCACCTCGATCACCAACGGGGTCCACCTCC
Source organism: Thermomicrobiales bacterium (assembly GCA_030446955.1). Classification (GTDB taxonomy): domain Bacteria; phylum Chloroflexota; class Chloroflexia; order Thermomicrobiales; family UBA6265; genus LC2-1. The sequence continues at coordinate 38,224 of JAUJMG010000003.1, read as the reverse complement.
CCACCTGGATCGCGCCGCGGATCGCGGCCGTGCTGGACCGCCACCTGGAACCCGGCTGGCGAGACCGGCAAGATGACCCGATGACCTGGGAACCGGTGCGGTCGATCCCGGAGGGGGACTTCTGGGCGGCGCACCTCGCCGCAAAGCAGGACCTGGTCGACCTGCTCGACGATCGATCCCGCCGGCGCTGGGCGGCCGGGGATTTTGACCCGGTGCAGGTCGTCTCCTCGGGGCCGTTCCTGGAGCGGGAGGTCTTCACGATCGGCTTTGCCCGCCGCTTCGCCACCTACAAGCGGGCCACCCTGCTCTTCCACGACCTGGACCGTCTAGCCCGGATCCTGAACGACCCGGAGCGGCCGGTGCAGATCGTCTTTGCCGGCAAGGCCCACCCGGCCGACGAGGGCGGCAAGCGATTGATCCAGGAGATCTACGGGCGCGCCCGCGATCCCCGGCTGGGCGGCCGTGTCGCCTTCGCCGAGGACTACGACATGGGGCTGACCGCCTCGATGGTGGCCGGGGTGGACGTGTGGTTGAACACCCCGCGGGCGCCGATGGAGGCAAGCGGGACCAGCGGGATGAAGGCGGCCGCGAACGGGGTGCCGAACCTGAGCATCCTGGACGGCTGGTGGCTGGAAGGGTGGTCGCCCGACAACAGCAACGGCTGGGGGGTCGCTCCGGCGCCGCTGGACCCGGATGCCCAGGACGCGGCGGAGGCAGACGCCATCTACGCGCTGCTGGAGTCCACCATGGTGCCCCTGTACTACGAGCGCGATGCAAACGGGATGCCGGTCGGCTGGGTGCGGGTGGCGAAGGAGGCGATCCGCACCGTCGCGCCCGCCTTCTCCGCCCGTCGGATGCTGGTGGAGTACATCCACCGCCTCTACCGCCCGGCCTCCGAGGGGCGGGCATAGGGTTGAACATCGGCCGCCACTCGGGTGCCCGAGGCCGGCCGCGTGATGGAGGTGATTGCTGAGAATGCTTGCCCGTCGCCCCGATCCTGGAGGACGGGGTGGAACCGTAAGCCTCTCGGTCACTCTCCGCTAGGTCGCGGCGCGTCCGTCCTTGACGGCCAGGATGACGTTGTGGGCGCAGAGCCGGTTGAGCAGCGGCGCGTGCTCGACCAGGCGCTCAAGCCCGGTAGCCACCGGGAGGAGGCGTCGGGGCGCGAAGTCTGGAACAAGACCGAGAGGCTTAACGACCAGCGGTCGGGCGCCGCCGGCGGCAAGTCCGTCCAGGATCTCCTGCTCCGGAATCAAGCGCTCCGCTCCGGTATCCTGTGGCACCCGCTGCATGAGGAGCGGCCAATACGGGTTGCGCGGGTTGTGGTCCCAAACGAGCACATGGCCCCCTGGTCGCGTGACGCGGACCATCTCGATGAGTGTCTGACGGACCGCGTCTGGGTCGGCGACGTGGTGCATCACGGCAACGCAGTAGGTGAGGGCGAACGTGCGGTCGGGGAACGGGAGACTCGTTCCACTGGCCTGAACGGCGGGTAGATCGGGTCGTCGGCGGCCGAGTACCCGCAGCATGCCCCTGAAGGGGTCGAGGGGCGTGACGGCGTAGCCGGCGTCGGACACCCGCTCCGCCAGAAGGCCAGTCCCGCAGCCAAGGTCCAGGGTGGGACCGGGCCGCGTGTGCTCGCGGATGAAGGTCAGCCGCTTGGCCAGGTAGTGCTCGACGACGTGGGCCGGCAGGCTCTCGTCGTAGGCTTCCGCTACCTCATCAAAGTCGGTCTGGGCGGCAGTCTGCGACGGCGATGTGCGAGTTGTCGTCGCAGTGGGTTCCAAGGTAGTCCGGCTCACGACGATTCTCCCTTGGCCTCGGCCCGGGGGGCGATAGGGTTGCCGGTACGGGGAACCACCGTACGCTGTCCACGCCCCAGCGTCCCAAGTCGAAATTTCAAGATGAAGGCGACCATCTGGAGGCCAAGGATGATGGCCTTGCGCAGGTCTCCAGTCACGGAGGAGACCCCGACCCGGGGTAGATAGTTGACCGGGACTTCGACAACCCGGGCGCCGGAGACAATGGTCAGCAGCATCAGCTCCGGTCCGAAGTGGCTGCCGCCGACTGTGAACTTGTCCTGAATCCCCCGAACCGTCTCACGCGTGAGGAGGCGATAGGTGCAGCCCACATCGCTCAGGTGGCTGGTGTTGAACAGAACCTCGACGAGCTTGGCGACGGCCCAGTTGCCCCATTTGAGGGCGAACCCCATATTCGCGCCGCGCCAGATCAACTCGCGCGTCGTTCGGGTCCCGAACACCGCGTCGCAGTCATCGCTGTAGACCAGCAACTTGAGGACATCTCGCGGTAGAAAGGTGCCGTCTGGCTCTGCCAGCACCAGCAGGTCCCCCGTCGCTTCGGCGAGGCCGCGGCGGGTGGCGTAGCCATAGCCTTGTTTCGTTTCGAAGACCTGCCGGGCGCGGGTCCGCTCGACCTCCTCCTGCGTTCCCGGCTGGGCGTTGTTGTTCACGACCAGAACCTCGTCTACAGCGTCAATGGCGAGGAAGCCCTCGATGACGTCGTAGATAGAGTCCTTCTCCGCATAGGTCATCAGGATGACCGACACGGTGCGGCCGTTCCACATCCCCTCGCCCCCTTATCATCAGCGATGTAGCGTCGTTCGTGGCGCATGATACATGGTGAGGGCCACGGTTGACCCCTATGCGTGCGTCCGGAGGCGCAGATAGGCTTTAGGCTGGAGCAGTTACGTTTGGCCATGCCGCTGCCAATTCGGCTGGAGGAGCGCGTCGGAGGAGGTAGAGATAGACGGGATCGTTGTGGAGCCAGGAGGAGTATTCACGGACAGCGATCACATCGTAGGGCCCCATGGGGTCGCCTACATAGGGCGTGGTAGCGACGATATACGTGGAGTCGGTAGCCGGAGCGAAGAGGACGGTCCACCAGGGGCCGTGGGGTGTCTGACGCGGGATGTTGTTGGCGTCGGAGTACTCCCACAGGTAATAGCCGTCCCATGAGGAGCCGCCGTCGATCTGCGTCAGGGGCACCCCGGCGGCGTAGGTGTCCCGGGCCATAGCCCAGGTCGCCTCCTGGAAGACCAGAAAGTCTCGCGTTCCCGCGACCGAGAAGGCGGCGAACAGGGCGACGGTGAGCCATGCGACCGGCAGGTTGAGTCGGATATCCCGCAACGCCCAGAAGCCGAGGCAGATCGCGAAGGGGAGGAGTGGGAGCAAGTAGCGGTCCACAGAGATGATCCAGTTGCGGAAGTGGTAGGAGGGCGGCATGATGCCAACCACCTGCCAAAGCCCAATGGTGAGGACGAGGCCAGCCGCCGCCCGGTCAGGAGCAGGCGGGGCCCCCACGCGCTGGCAGAGCGCGAGGACGAGGACGAACGAGGCCAACGCGCAGGCCGCGGTAAACAACGTCAGGTAGTTGTCGTTGAAGATGCGGGGGCGCAGCCACCAAAGATCCGCGGGGCCAAGGCCCATGACGAGCCCAGCGAATTGGGGGATGTAGGGCATCCGCCGGCCATCCTGCCCAAAGATGACAAGTCCGGTCACGAGAAGCGCCGTCCAGCCGCTGAGCAGGGCCCAACCCCAGCGGGACCGGATCCCGAGATGCTTGACGATCCCCATTCCCGTCCGGGGGATCCGACGCCGGACGAAGAGCGCTGCGGCGCTGATGGGTAGCGCGAAGGCTCCAAGGTACATCGCTTCGATATAGGTCATGCGCTCAAGGAGTAGCCAGGAACCGCCCCAACCGGCGTCTGCAATCGCCTGGGTGAACGATTCCTGTTGCACCGGCACGCCGTGAATAAAGAAAAGCCAAAGGTAGTAGAGCACCGTGGCTGCTGCGGGGATGCCCGCCACCGTGGCGACGCAGCGGACGTTCTGCCGCGTTGGCCGGAGCGTGAGGCGCCTGGTGATGAGGAGGTAGACCACGACGGCGAGTGGGATCAGCGCCCCCTGCTGCCGGACGAGGAAGGCAAAGGCAGCAATTCCCGAACCGAGCAGCGTTGCCTCGGGATCCAGGCGGTCCGGTCGCAAGCCACGGACGTAAAAGCGGGTGGCGATAATGAGCAGCGCACTGAACTGCGGGTCAGTCATGAAACTGAAGCTGAGCACGAAGGCCAGCGGATTGAAGAGGTACGCCGCCGTCGCCAGCACGCTGCGATTCCGGCTTACGGCGAGGTCCCGGCAAAGCCCGTAGAGCGCCCACCCGCTGAGCAACGTGAGCGCGATGGTCGAGAGACGCATCGCGCCAAAGGAGAGGCCGAAGAGCAGGGAGAAGAGTGCGCCCCATATCACCTGGAAGACCAGGGTGACCACGGAGAGATCGAGGATGCGAAGGTCCCCAGTGCGGAGCAAGATCTCGACGGACCGGGCGTACACCCAGTCGTCGCTGACCGGGACGGGCGTCATCGTTGGAACGACCAACGTCGAGGCCGCGTAGAGGGATAGCACGAGCACCAGCCCTTGATGCTGGCGAAGAGCGGTCAGCAGGGCCGCCAGCGCGTTGGCTCGCCCCCGAACCGTCCAGGTGGCGCCACGAGAGAGGGATTCGATGCTGCTGCCACGGGAGAGCGACGCAAGCGAACGGGACGGACGGTTCCAGCGCGCGACCCGGGTTCTCGGGTCCCCGCGGTTGGACGAGTCCGCCGCCATCCTTGCTCCTCGCGTGCTTCGTGGTTTCCCCGACCGCAGGGTTGGCATCGCTAGCGCGACCTGCTCCTGGGTAGGGATTCGCGTCTCACACACACTCGACTAGGCCGCCCGATGCCCGACCCACGCCGCACTGGTTGCATCTCATGCCGCTCGCCATGATACATGGGACATGCCGACACCGACACGTCCTTTGCTGTCCTTAGGCGGTCGTACCGTAGTGGAGAATCGAAAGGCGTCTGACGTGGCTGCGACCAGTTGAGCATGAGAGGATGGCCGCCCTGCTGAACGACCTTCTCGAATGCCCACCGACTGCTGGTCCGTAATGTGGGTTAGCGGGCGAGGCCGAACTCCTAAGCGCAGACCTACCACTGCTTCTCCCTTGCGGGGCCTCGAGGCTGCTCGTGACTGCATGGCTGGAGGAGAGAGGAGGCGCCCTGATACCGTCTGGTTCCTGACGGTCGGGTATGATCCGGCCTGGGAGGGGAACGTATGTCGACGCCACACCTGCCAGGCCGGGTTCTGGTTGCCAACCGGGGTGAGATCGCCCGCCGCATCATCCGGGCGTGCCGTGAACTTGGGGTCCAGGCCGTGGCCGTTTACGGGCCTGGAGAAGAGCGGGCACTCCACGTCGAGGAGGCGGACGACGCGTTTCGGCTGCCGAGCGATGCTCCGCTGCCCTATCTCGACATCGAGGCGATGATCGAAGTGGCGCGGCGGGCGAGTGCGGAGGCGGTTCATCCCGGGTACGGATTCCTCGCGGAGAACCCGGCGTTTGCCGAAGCCTGTACGGCGGCTGGGTTAATGTTTGTCGGTCCACCTGCCGCGGCGATTCAGGCGATGGGAGATAAGGTCGAGGCACGGCGGATCGCCGCCTTGGCCGGTGTCGCGGCGGTGCCGGGGACGGACGGACCGGTGGGATCGCCCGACGAGGCGCGGGCCTGGGCCGACCGTCACGGGTATCCCGTGGCAGTGAAGGCGGCCGGCGGCGGCGGTGGTCGCGGGTTCCGGGTGGCGGGGCACCCGGATGAACTGGCGGAGGCCTTTGCTGGCAGTGCCGGAGAAGCGGCCCGCTACTTCGGGAACCCGGCGGTCTACCTGGAGCGATACCTGGAGCATCCCCGGCACGTGGAGGTCCAGCTGTTCGCTGGCGGCCACGGTCATGCCGTGGCGATCGGCGAGCGGGACTGCTCGGTTCAGCGCCGCCACCAGAAGCTGATTGAAGAGGCGCCGGCGCCGGGGGTGGGGGAGGAGCTGCGACAGGCCCTTGGAGATGCGGCGGTCGCCCTAGCCCGAGCGGTTGATTACCGTGGGGCGGGCACCGTCGAGTTTCTGTTGGATGCGGACGGCACGTTTTACTTCCTTGAGATGAACACCCGGATCCAGGTTGAGCACACGGTGACGGAGGCCGTGACCGGGATCGACCTGGTCAAGGAGCAGATTCGGGTCGCAGCCGGCTATCCCCTCTCGTTTGACCCGGCGGATGCGCGTCCACGAGGGCACGCGATCGAGTGCCGGATCAACGCCGAGGACCCCGGGCGCGGGTTTGCTCCCGGCCCCGGCACGCTCACCGCCTACCGAGAACCAGGCGGCCCCGGGATCCGGGTTGACGGCGCGATGGAAGTGGGCGCGGCGATCCTGCCTGCCTATGACTCGCTGATCGCCAAACTGGTGGCCTGGGGGCGGGACCGCGACGAGGCCGTCGCGCGGATGGAGCGGGCGCTGGCAGAGTTCCGGATCAGTGGCGTCCCGACCACGATCCCCTTCCACCGTGCCGTGCTGGCTCACCCGGCGTTCCGGGCCGGGGCGGTGGCGACCACCTTCGTCGCCGACCACCCAGAGGTGCTGCCTCCGCCTGCCGATGTGCCAGGTGCGGAGGAAGCGACCCCTGCCGACGAGGTCTCTGAGATGCTCGTGGAGGTCGACGGGCGCCGGCTGATGGTGCGGTTGCCGGCGACGCTAGCAGCGGTACCGGGACCGAGGACGGCCCCGGCAACCGGCCGGCAGCGTTCTCCCACGGCTCGGCGACAAGAGCGCGGGGGGAATGTCCCGGCGGACGGCGCGGAGCTACGCAGCCCGATTCAAGGCACGGTGGTGCG
>JAUJMG010000003.1:29498-31406 GCA_030446955.1 Thermomicrobiales bacterium | reverse complement strand
CCCGGCAAGAACCTTCCTGATAACGTCACGCCCCTGGATCGCCCCCGCTCGAACGGCAGAGCGCTGGGATAGGGCGAGACCAGCCTCCGGTGCCTCGATGACGTGATGCACGTTCCGGGAACCTGGCCGCCACCAGGACTTCACGCCCCCTACGCTGCGGCCGGCAGGGTCTCCGCCGGGGAATCATCGACGCCGACATAGAAGGTGAAGCGAGGGATGTACGCGACGCCGCGGACGAGCAGAGCGGGAGCCTCCTTATCGGCCGCCAACTCGGTGGCGTCGACGACGTTGGTCAGGCAGACCTCCGGATGGGCGCCGAACTTCTCAACGTAGCGCTCCATCGCCTCTGCCAACTTGATCCGAGCCGGGCACTTTTTGTCGGGGTCGTACCATCCGAGAAACATCATCTCCCTCCGCATCTTTTCCCACCGCTGGGACTGGTCGGAATAAGAACTTATGTTCTATTTTAGTCTCTCGGTGCCGACCTGTCAACGTACGTTCGCACCTCTTCTCATTGACAGAAGAGTAGACAGAAGGGGTCCGAGGGCCTATTCTGTGGACAACGGTGGGGAAAAGTGGGGACAAGTGGGGCCCCTCGTGGATAACTGGCCGGTCCTTGGTCGCTTTCCCATCGCAACCGCACCGCGCATCGCCCCCTGAAGGACGCTCGGTCTTGGAGTCGGTGGACCCCGGCCAAACGTCGCCCGACGTGGCGGCGGCGGTCGCTCCCCAACGCGCGGCGCCCGTGATGTTTCTCGGGCGGTACGCGCATACCCTCGACGCCAAGGGCCGAATGGCCGTCCCGGCGCGGTTTCGCGATGCCCTCGCTGACGGGTTGGTGCTGACACGCGGGATCGACCGCTGCCTCGCGCTCTACCCGATAACCGCCTGGCTCCCCCTCGCCGAGAAGGTCAGCGCCCTGCCCATCAGCGATCCCGACGCTCGCACGTTCCGCCGGATGGTCTTCGCGGAGGCCATCAACCTGGAGCTTGACGCCCAAGGCCGGATCCTGCTGCCGCCCGAACTGCGGCGCTACGCGGAGATCGACCGCGAGGCGTACGTGGTCGGGGTGAACACCTCCCTCGAGATCTGGAGCCCGGCGCGTTGGGAGGCCGTCAACGCCGTGATGGACGAGGATGGCGCGGCGATCGCCCAGCGCCTCGCCGCGATGATCTAGCCGTGGGCAGCACGGTGGCGCCGCAGGCCCGGTCGTTAGATGGCCTCCCTTGGCCTCGGAGCCGATATCCCGGATGTGGGTCGCTCCCCGAGTATCCTTCCGCCATGTCAATGCCTACCCGTTCCTTCCTTCCCCACGCCGAAGGCCATTCGTCCCAGCCGGGTGATGCCAGTCAGCCCGGCCACGTGCCGGTACTGCTGCACGAGGTTGTCACTGCGCTCGCGCCGCGCCCTGGAGGTCGCTATCTGGACGGCACCTTCGGCGGTGGGGGGCACACCCGGGCGATCTTGGACGCGAGTGCTCCGGACGGGGTGGTGCTGGCGCTGGACGCCGACGCGGCGGCGATCGAGCGTGGGCGCGCACTCGCGGCCGAGCCCGGAATCGGCCGTCGGCTGCGTCTGGCGCACGCGAACTTTGCCGAGTTGGGTGACGTTGCGGCCCGGGAGAAGGTGCTGCCGCTCGATGGGGTGCTGCTGGACCTCGGGCTCTCCTCCTTCCAACTCGACCAGGCTGAGCGCGGTTTTGCGTTTCGCCTGGAGGGACCGCTGGACATGCGGTTCGACCGCTCTCGCGGTTCCTCCGCAGCAGATCTGGTGAACAGCCTGCCGGCCGAGGCGCTGGCGGATCTGCTCTTTCGATACGGGGAGGAGCCGAAGTCCCGCCGGATCGCGGCGGCGATCGTCCGGGAGCGCGAGCGGACGCCGATTACCACTACGACGAAGCTGGCTGAG
>JAUJMG010000003.1:9320-29398 GCA_030446955.1 Thermomicrobiales bacterium | reverse complement strand
GACGAGGAGAGCATGCGGGCCGCAGGTGAGACCGATCGAGGTCAACGTCGATGAATCCCCTCAAGTTGCAGGATGTGCTCGTCGGGACCGGGGGCGAGCTGCGCGGGACGCTGCCGGAGCGAACTGTCTTTCCGCGCATCGAGCGTGACTCGCGCCGGGCCGCCTCCGGGGACCTTTTCATCGCCATCCGCGGCGAGCAGCACGACGGCCACCGGTTTGTCACCGACGCTGCCGCCGCGGGCGCCACGGCGGCGCTGGTGGGGCGGGACTGGGCGGATGCGCAGGCCGAACTGCCGCTCCCCCTGATCGTCGTGGACGAGCCGGTGGCGGCTCTTCAGCGTCTGGCGGCGTACTGGCGGGATCGGCATGATGTCACGGTGGTGGGGATCACCGGCAGCGTCGGTAAGACCAGCACGAAAGAGGTTGTTGCCGCAGTACTAGGCGGCAAGTTCCGCACCTATCGGAGTCCCGGCAACCTCAACAACGAGATCGGGCTGCCGCTCTCCCTATTAGAGATTGGGGCGGAGACGCAGGTGGTCGTCCTGGAGATGGGCGGCGCCTACGCCCTTGGCGAGCTCAAACTCCTATCAGGGATCGCGCGGCAGAAGATCTCCGTCGTCACCAACGTCTTCCCGGTGCACCTGGAGCGGATGGGGAGCATCGAGGCGATCGCAGAGACCAAGGCGGAACTTGTTGACGCCGTGCCTCCGGACGGCGTTGCGGTCCTGAATGGTGATGATCCACGCGTGCGGGCGATGGCGACTCGCTGCCGTGGCCGTGTGCTGACCTATGGGATGGGGGAGAACAATGGTGTCCGGGCCGATCAGGTGTCGACCGAGGCCCTGGAAGGGACATCGTTTCGTCTTCACCTGGAGGGAGAGACCTACCACATCCGGGTGCCGCTGGTCGGCGGGCATGCGGTGGAACTGGCCCTGGCGGGGATCGCGGTCGGGCACGCGATGGGGATGCACATCGCGGAGATGCTGGTCGGGCTAAAGGACCCCGCTATTCAGGTCCGCTTGCTCGTGGTGCCGGGGCCGAACGGATCACGGCTCATCGACGACACCTACAACGCCAGCACCCCCTCGGTCCTATCCGCGCTCGGTCTCCTGGAGGCTTTGCGGCCGCGGCGGGCGATCGCAGTGCTGGGGGATATGCGGGAGTTGGGGTCGGTATCAGAGGAGGAACACCGGGTCGTCGGGCGACGGGCGGCGGAGGTCGCCGACGTGCTGGTGACCTACGGCGACTTAGCCCTCACGATCGCGCAGGAAGCGAGGGGCGGTGGCCAGGATGTCGACGCGCCGCGGCCCGACGTGACATCATTCGGCCTCGGGCAACGGGAGGAACTCGTCGCTTATCTCCGGAGGGAGTTGCGGGACGGGGATATCGTTCTGCTTAAGGGGTCTCGCGGCTTGCGTATGGAAGAGATGGTCGCCGCGCTGCGGACGGATGGGGAGCCGACCGGAGCCGGATCGGTCGAATGACGGGGTTCACATCCGTTGAGATGCTGCTGGTCCTGGCGAAGGTTGGCAGCGTGATGCCGCGAGATCCTAACGAGAACATGGCCGTCTCGCTGGCACTCGCGGGTCTGGCCTTTGTGGTGACCCTGATCACGGGTCGTCCCATCGTCACCTTTCTGCGGCAACAAAAAGTCGGCAAGCAGATCCGGATCGACGGGCCGGAGACGCACCTGATCAAGACGGGTACCCCCACGATGGGAGGGATCATGGTTTCCCTCTCGGTGGTGCTCGTGACACTGGTGTTCAACGTCGCCGGACGCCTATCGATGTTGTTGCCGATCGGCGTCCTGCTGGTGACGGCCTTCTTGGGCGCTATTGACGACCGGATGAATTTGGTCGGCGGCTCCAAGAGCGGCATGACCGCCCGGTTCAAATTCGCCTGGCTGACCACGTTCGGCATCGTCGCGGGCCTGGTGCTGCATCTGCCGGCGCCTTATGGCTTGGCTCTCCATCACATCACGGTGCCCTTTTTCGGCCGCTATGACATTGGATGGATCTACCTCCCGATCGCGGCGCTCGCCATCATCGGTACGGCGAATGCGGTCAACCTCACCGACGGGTTAGATACGCTGGCGGGCGGCACAGCGGCGATCGCGTTCTGCGCTTATGGGATCATCGCCTACCGGCAAGGTCAGGTTGGTGTCGTCACCTTCTGCTTCACAATGGTCGGCGCGCTGATGGGCTTCCTCTGGTTCAACGCGCACCCGGCGCAGGTGTTCATGGGCGACACGGGATCGCTGGCAATCGGAGCAGCACTGGCGACCGCCGCGTTCATGACCGGACAGTGGCTGCTGCTGCCGGTGGTGGGGTTCGTCTTCATGGCGGAGACCGCCTCGGTGATGCTCCAGGTGCTCTACTTCAAGATCTCGCGCCGGCTCTGGGGGGAAGGGCGTCGATTGTTCAAGATGACGCCGCTTCATCACCACTTTGAATTGCTGGGCTGGTCGGAGACGCAGGTGACGATGCGTTTCTGGATGCTGGGGATGATGTCGGGCCTGATCGGCGTCGCGTTGGCGCTGCTGTGACTCGGCGGCAGACAGCCAGCGGCTCTCCGGTGGGGTGGCGTCATCGAATGCTGATGATCGATTGCGACGGATCGGGGATGGCTTCGAAGGTGACGGCTAACAACTGATGGATGGGGACGTCGCGGGAAAGCGGATCACGGTGATGGGACTGGGCACCCGAGGGGGAGGGGTCGGCGTAGCTCGATACCTCGCCCAGCAGGGGGCTGCGGTGACTGTGACGGATGCGAAGCCGGCGGAGGCGTTGGTCGAGCCGATGGCGGCGCTGGCGGGTCTGCCGATCCGCTACGTCCTTGGTGGTCATGACGAAGCGGACTTCACCTCTGCCGGCGCGGATCTCGTGGTCCGCAACCCGGGCGTTCCCCGGCGCGCCCCGCTGCTGCAACTTGCCAGACGCCACGGCCTGCCGATCGAGATGGAGATGTCTCTCTTTCTTCGGGCCTGCCCGGCCCCCGTAATCGGGATTACGGGGACGAAGGGCAAGACATCGACCGCCTCGCTCTGCGCCGCGATGTTGCGAGCCTGGGATGACCGGACGGTGCTGGCCGGGAACATGGGAGTGTCGGCGCTGGGCCAGTTGGATCGGATCAGCCCCGACACCCCGGTCGTGTTGGAACTCTCGAGTTGGCAGGTCGAGGCGTTGATCGAACATCGGTTGGCACCGGCCATCGCGGTACTCACGAACATCAGCGAAGACCATCTGGACCACTACGACGGCTTCGACGACTACGCGGCAACCAAGCGGGGGATTGCTTGTCACCAGCAACCGGGTGACGCATTTGTGGTCAATGCCGACGACCGGGAAGCATGGCGGGCCGCTGCGGAGACGGCCGCGCGGGTCGTGCCGTTCGCACTCCTCGACCGTGGCGGAGACGGGGCCTGGTTTGCAGGCGGGGGCCTGCTCTGGCGCTCGGGCGGTTCGGATGTGCGAGTAGCGATGCCGCCCAATCCTGTCCTTGCCGGGGAGCACGGCGTAGCCAACGCACTGGCGGCCGCGGCGGCGGCGTTTCTGAGAGGGGCGACGGCGGAGGCGGTCGAGGCGGGGCTGCGCGGGTTTGCCGGGGTGAAGGATCGGATGGAGCCCGTGGGGAAGATTGAGGGCGTCGCCTTCGTCAACGACACGACCGCGACCGCACCGGCTGCCGCGATCGCGGCGCTTCGGTCAGTCAACGGTCGGCACATTCACCTCATCGCTGGGGGCGCCGACAAGCGGACGGCGCTGGAGCCCTTAGCCGTCGAGGCGGCACGGCGAGCGGAGGCGATCTACCTGCTAGATGGGACTGCCACGCCGGAGTTGAAGCGGCTCTTGGAGCGCGAAGGGGCGCGGACGCTCGGTCCTTTCGGGAGCATGGCCGAGGCAGTCAGCGCAGCGGCTGAGCGCGCAAGACCCGGTGACGTCGTGTTGCTATCACCCGGCTGCGCCAGCTTCGGCTTGTTCCGCGACGAGTTTGATCGGGGCGAACGGTTCCGAGCGGCGGTCCGAGAGTTGGAAGGGTCGACGGTTGCGGCTGCCCGGCGAATCACGAATGCGAGGATCGGGGCGCCCACCGGACTTAGCGCGTCCCCAACCACGGAGATGCCATGAGCACGCTGTCCGAGCCGGCGGTCCTGACCCCGCAGCAGGGCGACCCTGGCGGTCAGTCCTCCCCACAACGAGGTGAGGCCCCGATCGGCGCGGCCCTGCCGCCACTTCCAGCCCGGGTCCACTTCGTCGGCATCGGTGGGATCGGGATGAGCGGGTTGGCGCGGATCCTTCGCGCGTGGGGCTACGAGGTGAGCGGCTCGGACGCCAGCGCGTCGGAGCAGACTGAGGCACTCGGCCGGGAAGGCATCCCGGTCGCTATTGGTCATGGCGACACGGTCCGGGCAGGCGGCGCGGATCTGCTGGTGGTGACGGCGGCGGTGCGGGGCGAGAACGCCGAGGTGCGCGCCGCCGAGGCGGCGGGGATACCGATCATCAAGAGGGCGGCGCTGCTTGGGCTGCTCGCTAGCGAGCGGCGGAGCATCGCGGTCGCCGGATCGCACGGCAAGTCGACGACGAGCGGCATGCTGGTCGCGGCTCTGGGCGCGCTCGGGGCGAACCCGTCCTACGCGATCGGCGCGGTGCTGGGGACAACCGGGACCAACGCCGCCCCCGGCTCCGGGGACGCGATGGTGGTAGAAGCGGACGAGTACGACTACTCGTTCCTCCAGCTCACCCCGACCGTGGCGGTCATCACCAACCTGGAGTTCGATCATCCCGATCTCTTCCCGGACCAGGCGACCTACGATGCCGCCTTTGCCCAGTTCATCAACCGGATCCGGCCTGACGGTGCCCTCGTCATTGCGGCGGACGACTCGGGCTGCGGTCGCCTGCTGGCATCTCCAGGCCTCCGTTTGCCCGACCGCGTCATCACCTTTGGTCAGGGTGACGGGGTGGATTGGAGGCTCTCCGGTGCTGAGGGAGCTTGGCAGGTCACCGGTCCGGACGGAACCGAGATTGCCCTTGATCTCGCCGTTCCGGGCAGCCACAACGCGCGGAACGCGACGGCGGCGCTCGCCGCGCTGGTCGCCCTTGGCCACGAGCCAGAAGCGGCGGCAGGAGCATTGGCTGCTTTCACCGGTGTCGGGAGGCGGTTCGAGCGCAAGGGTGAGGCGGCGGGCGTCACCGTCATCGACGACTACGCCCACCATCCGACGGAGGTGCGGGCGACCCTGAGGGCGGCGCGGGATCGCTTCCCTGGGCGGCGATGCTGGGCGGTCTTTCAACCGCATACTTTTAGCCGGACGAAAGCGTTGCTCCAAGAGTTTGCTGCCGCCTTTGGTGATGCCGACCGGGTCCTGCTGCTGGAGATCTACGCCGCCCGCGAGACCGATTCCCTCGGTATGCGTGCCGCCGACCTCGCCACCCTGGTGCCCTCCGGGGCCGTGGTCGTCCCCGGGCCGCAGGCCGCAGCAGAGCACCTGGCCGCCGAAGTCGCTCCGGACGACGTGGTGCTGACGATAGGTGCGGGAGACGTAACGGCTACCGGGCCGATCCTTCTCCGCCTGCTGAGCGAGCGAACGGTTGCTGCGGTGAACAGCCGACCGCCGCGACGGCGGGTAGAGAAACCTCCTGTCCAAACCGTGCCAGGGCGGCCGTCATTGAAGATCCTTGAGCGGTCGCCGATGTCGCTTCACACGACGTGGCGGGTCGGTGGCCCGGCCGATCTGCTAATCCGGGCTCCCACGCCTGATGACCTTGTAGCGGCGGTTGCCTGGGGCCACGAGCAATCGCTGCCGGTGACGGTGATCGGCGGCGGCAGCAACCTGCTCGTGGGCGACGGGGGGATCCGTGGCCTAGTCGTCCTCGCCAGAACCCCCGGTGAGCGCGCTGAGGGCTTGCTGTCGGCGGAGGACCTGGGCGATCACGTGCTTCTCGATGTCGGGTCGCAGGCGCCCCTCTCCTGGGTTGGCCGGTACGCCGCGGAGCGGGGTTGGGCCGGGATGGACTGGGGAGTTGGGCTGCCGGGAACGATCGGCGGCGCAACGGTCAACAATGCCGGTGCTCACGGCACCGAGTTGAAAGACCATCTGGAGCGTGTTGTCGTTCTCGACAACAAAGGCGTGATCTGCGAGCGGCCGGTAACGTGGCTGGAGCCAGCCTACCGGGACACGCGGATCAAGCACGCGGCTCGGCCTCGTCCTTGGCACGTGGTGCGGTCCATCTTCCGGCTGCCGAAAAGAGATCCGGCTGAGTTGGTTCGGCTCGCGGACGAGCACGCCCAGTTCCGGAAGGAGACCCAGCCGACCGGCGCCTGTGCCGGTTCCACCTTCGCCAACCCGCCCCGGGACTTTGCCGGCCGGCTGCTCGAAGAGGCCGGGTTGAAGGGCTTTGCCATCGGCGGAGCGCGGTTCTCGCCGAAGCACAGCAACTGGATCGTCAACACGGGCGGGGCCACCGCCGCCGACGTCAGGGCATTGATTGCCCACGCCCAGGCGGTGGTGCGGGATAGGTTCGGCGTAGCCCTGCGGCCTGAGATCGAGCAACTTGGGGAGGAGTAGGCACGCTGCTTGGGATCTGATCGATCGGACCGCGCCTGCTCGTGCGGGGGCTTCGCGGGAAAGGGGACAGCATGACGGATGGATCGGCCGGCGAGACGGGCAAGCGGGCGCTGAACAGGGTTCGGGTCGCCGTGCTCTTCGGCGGGCAGTCTGACGAGCATGACGTGGCGCTGCGTTCCGCGCAGACGGTGATCGGTGCACTCGATCCGACGAAGTACGATGTCGTGCCAATCGGTATCACACGGGAAGGACGCTGGGTGTCCGGCGGCGACCCGCTTGGCCGTCTCATCGCACGGTCGCCGATGTTTGCCGTCGGAGCGGGCGAAGGGCAGCAGGCTTCGGTAGCCGACGGCGGGCAGGAGTTGCCACCCGCCGCCCTCCCATCGGTGTTGGGAAGCGGAGTGGATGTCGTTTTTCCGGTGCTGCACGGGCCGCGCGGCGAGGACGGCACGGTGCAAGGGCTGCTGGAGTTGGCCGGGTTGCCCTATGTCGGTGCGGGCGTACTTGGGTCAGCGGTGGCCATGGACAAGGCCATGACCAAGACCATTCTCGCGCAGGCCGGTTTGCCGCAGGCTCCATGGCGGCTCATTCATCGGAAAGAGTGGGAGGCCGATCCGGACAGCATCACCGCGTGGGTCGAGCAAAGCTTTGGGTTTCCCTGCTTCACCAAACCGGCCAACATGGGATCGAGTGTCGGGATTGCCAAGGCGCACAACGCGGCGGAACTCGCTGAGGCGATGGATCTTGCCTCACATTTTGACCGGCGGATCGTGGTCGAGCAGGGGGTCAATGCGCGGGAGTTGGAGATTTCGGTCCTCGGCAACGACGAGCCGATTGCCTCCGTTGCGGGAGAGATCGTGCCCTCCAACGAGTTTTACGACTACGCCGCGAAATACGTCGACGATCGCTCCGAGTTGATCATTCCGGCGAACCTCTCACCCGACACGATGGGCTTCGTGCAGGAGTTGGCCATCGACGCGTTCCGGGCCCTGGACCTCGCCGGTATGGCGCGGGTCGATCTCTTCTTGGAACGGGGCACCGATCGCATCTATGTGAATGAGGTGAATACTATTCCCGGCTTTACCTCGATCAGCATGTACCCCAGGCTCTGGGAAGCCTCCGGAGTTCCATTGCCGGAGCTCGTGGATCGCTTGATCGGATTGGCACTGGAGCGATACGACGAACGGAGCCGGACCTAACTGCGTTCGGACAGTCTGTAGGGACACAACAACAGATGAGACAGAGGCATGGGGGCTCCTTGGTTGCCCGTGCTATACTCCCTAGAGTGCTGGTTTGTCGAATCGTGGTCCGCGTTTCCCGAACGGTGGCGTTGTCGCGCCGGATCGGTGAACGGCCGTTGTTGCCAGAACTTGAGATCGGTGCGGCAGCTAGACGGGCATGACCGGAGTCGTGTGTGGGGCACGGGCCGGTTGGTGACTGTGGCTGATGGACTGCCGCCCGGGTGCGATGTGGGGATGGGGGAAGCGATGCAATCCCGCGGTCAGACTCCCGGGCGAGGACAAGGCATTCGCGTCCATGGCCTCGGTAATCCAGTGCCACCGCGTGGCCAAGCACGGCAGGAGGCGCCTGCTCCCGAAGTGGATGGAGCCGGTCGCCGCCTTCCCGTCGAGGAGCGGCCAGTCGATCACTATCCGGATACGTTCGCTCGGATCAAGGTGATCGGCGTCGGCGGCGCCGGCGGGAACGCCATCAACCGGATGGTGCGATCCGGTGTTGACGGCATTGAGTTTGTCTCCGTCAACACGGACGCTCAAGCGCTCACGACCAGCGAGGCTCCGATCGCGATCCGGATCGGGGATAAGCTGACCAAGGGGCTCGGAGCGGGTGGTCGACCCGAGGTCGGCGAGCGGGCTGCGGAGGAGAGCGCCGAGAACCTGGCGGAAATTGTTCGCGGCGCCGACATGATCTTCATCACTGCCGGCATGGGCGGGGGAACCGGTACCGGCGCATCCCCCGTGATCGCCAAGCTTGCCAAGGCGGCCGGCGCCCTCACCGTCGGCGTGGTCACCAAGCCCTTCGATTTCGAGGGTGGCCGGCGGCGGCGATCGGCCGAGGAGGGGATCGCAGAGCTGCGCGAGGTGGTCGACGCGCTCATCACTATCCCCAACGAGCGGCTGATCCATATGGTGGACCCGAAGACCCCTATCACTGAGGCGTTCCAGATTGCCGACGACGTGCTCCGTCAGGGCATCTCGGGCATCTCGGACCTCATCATCAAGCCGGGCGTGATCAACCTCGACTTCGCTGACGTGAAGACCATCATGCGTGACGCAGGGTCGGCATTGATGGCCATTGGCCACGGCGCCGGGGATAGCCGCTGCATCGACGCCGCCCGGGAGGCCATCGAGAGCCCGTTGCTGGAGATGAGCATCCAGGGGGCGACGGGGGTGCTCTACAACATCACGGGCGGGACCAACCTGACTCTCATCGAGACCAGCGAGGCGGCGGAGATCATTCGAGCCGCTGCGGACGACGATGCGGAGATCATCTACGGGACCTCCATCGACGAATCGTTGGGTGACGCCGTGATGATCACGTTGATCGCCACCGGCTTCGACGACCAGCGCCCGCCCGACGCCAACGTCGTCCGTGGGCCGGGCCACGGCAGGCCGGCGGAGCGGGAGCGGACGTACCGCGTGACCTCGCCCCAGCCTACCGGCCGCACGGCGGCGAATGCTCCGATGATGCCGGACGACTGGGACGGAGAGTCGTCCATCATCCGCTTCCTGCGCGAGCGCTAGTCGCGCGATCGGCCGTCGCCAACCACCAGTCCCTGCTGACCAACGGGGCCGGTGACCGCTGCTCTGTCCGGGCCGGTCACTGACCGTCGATGGCACGTGCCTGAATGTATGCTGCCGGGCCAGCACCACTTACCGGAATAAGGCTGACCATGCGCTGCCCCTACTGCCATACCCGGGACTCGCGGGTGATCGACAGCCGCGAGCTGAGCGGCGGCGACTCGATCCGCCGCCGGCGGGAGTGCGTGGGTTGCAGCCGGCGGTTCACGACGTACGAGCGCGTCGAGACCGTCGCGCTCATGGTCGTCAAGCGGGACGGCCGGCGAGAAGAGTTCAACCCCGACAAACTCCGGCAGAAGCTGCGGGTCGCCCTGACCAAGCGCCCCGTCGGTGAGCGGGAGATCGATGCGCTGCTGCAGCGGGTCGAGGCGCACCTGATGGCTATGGGCATGGCTGAGGTGCTCTCAACCGCGATTGGCGAAGCGGTGCTGCGGGAACTGAAGAATCTCGATCAGGTGGCCTACATCCGGTTTGCATCGGTTTACCGCCGGTTCGGCGATCTTGACGATCTCCGCCGGGAAGTCGAGGGCCTGGTCGATGCTCCTGCCGGGTCTAGCTCGACCGGGCGCCCTGACGCATCCTGAGATCCAGCCTTCGACGCTTCGGCTCTCCTCGATAATGCCAGGATTCGCTCTCCTGCTGCCGCCCGGTGGAGCGGAGGCAGGCCCTTCTCTTTGTCCCGCGTGGCGAGCGATCCTGATCTAACAAGTTCCGTCACCTGCTGGATTGCACCAACCAGGGGGCAGTCTCTGACCGCCTGGGCATCTGGCTGGCGATGGGTTGGGGCGGTGGCGTGGCCGGAGGAGTTGTTCGTCAGGATGCTCTCCGGTAGCGTTGCGATGGGTTCCTCCTGGCGGTAGCGGGGGTTGGGGGCAAGGGGGATGACCCAAGGGAACGCGCGGACGACACATCACTTGACCCTGTCCAGCCTGCATCAGGCCCTGCTCGTCCCGGCACCGTTCGCCGTGTTCGGATTCCTGTTTGGTGTCTGGCAGGTGCTCCTGACGGACTTGAGTGACGCCCTGCGCGTCTCCGCCGGGCCGTTGGGTGTCGCGCTTTCGTCCGGAGTCGTGGCCTCTCTCCCAGCGATGGTGGTCGGCGGGAGATTCGCTGATCGTTGGGGCCGCCGGGCGCTCATCGTCGGCGCCGGTGGGGTGATGGCGGCCTGCTTCGTCGGGTTCTCCCTGGTCGGTGCCTACGCCGGGCTCGTCGTGCTGCTGGTCTGCTTCTTCGCCGCCAGCGGCGTCTACGATGTCGGGATCAACGCTGCGGCCATGGCCCATGAACAGGCGACGGGCCGGCGCGTGATTCCGCTGCTCCATGCCGCCTTCAGTGGCGGGGCAGCGACCGGCGCGATCGTTGCTGGGGCGCTGGCAGCGGCCGGTGTCACCTACCGGGTGATCTACCCGTCGGTGGCCGTGATCGTCGCAACGACGATGGCAATGCTGTGGGCGAGCGGATCGGGGGCGGGAGCCACTCCCCGGACGGCGCCCCTGGGTGCCGGTGGACTCTTCCGAGACCGTACAATCCTGCTGGTCGCCGGGATCACCTGCCTCGGGTTTCTCCTTGAGGGCATGATGGAGACATGGTCGGTGATCTACCTTCGGGCGTCACTGGAGCTGCCGGTGCTGCTCGGCGCATCGGGTGCCGCCGTGTTCCACCTTGCGATGCTCGCTGGACGCCTGACGACGGCGGGCATCGTGCACCGGTTGGGGCGCCACGGCACGCTACGCGGGGCTGGGATGCTGGCGGCACTCGGGATGACTGTCGCGCTCGCCACCGAGTACCCACCGCTCATCTTGGCCGGCTTTCTGACCGTCGGGCTCGCGCTCGCCGCGGTTGCTCCGGTCGCCTTTTCTCTCGCCGGTGATCTCGCCCCAGATCGCGCAGGTCAGGCGAGTTCCGTGCTCACGACCCTCGGCTACGGCGGCTTCCTGCTTGGCCCGTCCTTGATCGGCGGGCTGGCGGAACTCACGAGCCTTCGAGCGGCGTTGATGAGCGGGATCGTCACCGGTCTGCTCATTACCCTGCTCTCGGCACGTGTCGACTACCACGAAGGTGCCGGTGAGACGGGCGAGCCGTAGATACCGTCTACGGCGCTAGGCCCCTGGTGCTTCTGATATCAAATCCCTCACAGCGTTGTTGTTCCTCCGGGCGCCGGCGTCTGCGCTTCCGCGAGGATGCATCCCCCAGCTCACCCCACGAAGCCCCTCTGGGGCTGAGCACTGGCGGGCGGTCGCGGACGACCAAGCGATCAGCCGGATTCCGTATGAGCCACCGGCACCAAAGACCTCAGCGCCCTGGCAGGGATGATCCTGTCAGGGCGCTGGCGCAGCAGATTCCTCTGGAGCGGGATGTTAGGCCAGATGGGGCTCCAGGCGGTCGACGATCGAGCGCTTCGGCAGCGCGCCGATGATCCGATCCACCGGCTGACCACCCTTGAACACGACGAGGGTCGGCAGGCTGGTCACGCCGAGTTGGGCAGCGTACTGCGTGTGCTCGTCGATGTTGACCTTGGCGATCTTCACGCGGTCCTGCTGCTCTACGGCGATCTCCTTCAGGATGCCGCTGATAGCACGGCAAGGTCCGCACCACGCGGCCCAGAAGTCAACCAGTACCGGTTGCTCGGCCTTGAGAACTTCCTGCTCAAACGTTCCGTCGGTCACGTCAATCGGCTGGGCCATGGAATGCTCCTCACTGAAACGTCACTCGGTTACTTACTAACCAAAGTATAGCATTGCACGCCATGATAGACGATGCTTTGCGTCCCGGGGTGGCACGCGGCTCTGGGTCTTTCAGAGTGCAGGCATCATGCCTCCGCCCGAAAAACGGGCGACAGAGCGTGTCAACGTTTGCGGGGATGACCACACGTATACTACGGGCCGCCCGCGGTGGCAAGAGCCACTGGCGGGATCAGGCCTTATTCAGCCGGAGGCGACGAGGAGCCCGCTCCGATGGTGAGCACTGGACGACCAGCGAGCGGGGCTGCCGATGCGGACGGGATGAAGGTGGACACCTAGTGCGGATCGCGATGGACGGCAGCTTTCTTCTGCTGCCGCCCTCCGGTACAGGCACCTACCTGCGCTCGCTCACGCAGGCGTTGGTTCGGATCGAGCCGGATCTCGATATTGCCCTTCTCGTTCCGGGGCTCCGTCCCCAGAACCCGGTCGGCACGATGACGATGACACCCCCCGGCGAGGTGGACACTGGAGGACTGCCGCGTCTCGATCGGTTCCGGCGCCTGAGCTGGGATTTGGCCGGCGTTGCCCTGGCTGCACGCCGCGTCCGACCCGACCTTCTCCACGTGCCCCACGCTACGCCGCCTGTTGGATCGCGGCTGCCCCTGGTGCTGACCATCCACGACGTTATCCCGCTGGTTCTTCCAGCCTACCGCGCTACCCAGGCCATGCGGCTGCGAGTTGCGGCCTTGCGCCGGGCAGCGCCTCGGGCACGGATGGTTCTAACGCCGTCTCGGGCGGCAGCGGACGACATCGAGCGCCTGCTGAGGGTGCCTCCTTCACGGATTCGCGTCACGCCCGAGGCCGCCACGGCGGACCACGTTCCCGCCACGAATGCGGCCGCTTCTCGCGCCGTCGCGTCGCGCCATGGCATCCGGGGTCGGTACGTGTTCAACGTCGGCGGGCTTGATGTGCGTAAGAATCTGCCCGTGCTCCTGGAGGCGTTTGCGCGGGCCTTGCCACATCTAGAGGGGCCGGTCCAGCTAGTGATTGCGGGGGCACCGCACACCACCAACCCGGCCGTCTTTCCTTCGGTAGAGCCGGTGGTGGAACGACTTGGCCTTGCGGAACGGGTCGTGTTGACCGGATTCCTCTCTGACACCGACAAGCTCGCTCTCTACCAGGGGGCCGCGCTCTACGTCACGCCATCGCTCTACGAGGGATTCGGGCTAACCGCTCTGGAGGCCATGGCGTGCGGCGTGCCCACGATCGCCGCGAACCGGACGAGCTTGCCAGAGGTCGTGGGTGATGGCGGCCTCCTGGTCGAGCCCGAACCGGATGCACTCGCGACAGCGGTGGTCGATGTTCTCAATACGCCGGCGCTGGCGGCAGCGCTACGAGCAAGAGGGCAGGCCCGTGCCGCGACCTTTAGCTGGGACCGCACAGCGAAGCTGACACTAGATGCCTACCGGGAGGCGCTGAATCCGGACCGGGCGGAAACCTGATGTCGAGTGGGAACATGACCGCCTCGACGAAAGCCGGCCCGCGGGGTTGGATCATCGCCGGGGCCGGGCATCGGGCTCCCGCGCATCGTGACTCCAAGCAAGCCGAGAAAGGATTTCTTGACAATGGCGACCAAGCGACAGCTTCAGCCCCGCGATGCCCTGCGCCTGCTGGCACCAGGGCCACTCGCACTCGTGTCCAGCCTGTACCACGACCACCCGAATCTGATGACCGCAGGTTGGTTGCTTCCGTTGGGCTTTGAGCCGACACTCGTCGGCTTGGCTATTCACCCGGGGCGGCTCACGCACGAGTTCGTGACCAAGTCCGAGGTCTTTGCCCTCAACATCCCGACCGCCGACTTGATGACCGCGGTCCATACCTGCGGCACGGTCTCCGGTCGGGAGGGGGACAAGTTCGCTACCGCAGGTCTGACTCCCGCCGAGGCCCTTGAGATCGAGGCGCCCCTTGTTGCGGAGTGCGTGGCCCATCTGGAATGCGGGGTCGTGGATCGACGTTCGTTCGGCGATCACGACCTGTTCGTGGGGCGCGTCCTCTCGGTTTTGGCGCTGGATGAAGCCTTCGATGGCTTCTGGAACGTGGAGACGGATGCTGGACGGCTCCTGCACCATTTAGGCGCGGACCGTTACGCCGGGCTGGGTCGGGCCTACAAGGCGAGTCCGGAAGAGCTGGAAGGGTAGCGGAAAGGACCGGGTTCGCGGCCGTCATCTTGGGGAGATGCGAGAGCAGCATCTCCCCAAGGCTAGGGCGCTGGCTCCGTCGGGGGCGGGGCACCGACAGGGCACCCCGAGAACAGAAAGAGGCGGATCTCGACCTGGCCATCCGGCTCGTCGACGAAGGCGACTGACTCAAAAGCAGCATCGCCGAACAGGTCGGGAAAATCTTCGCGAAGGATCTCATTAATCGCGTCGGCGAACTGGTTGCCCTCACCGATGCCGGGCGCATAGCCCGATGTCAGGGCGAAGCCGACTCGACATTCCTCCCGATACTTGTCGAGCACCCGTGCCAATTCCGCCCGTGCCGCATCTCGAGCAGCAGGGTCGCCGTTCACCACGCCGACCCGGTCGACTTGGATCACTTCCTGGACAAAGTTGAGATTGAGTGAGTTCCCGACCGCGGCGGTCGCCAGGACGGCCGCCGTTTGGCGGGCGACGGCCTCCTGTGTTTGGAGAGCCGACACCGCGGACTGGACGATTTGCAAGCGGGCCTGCTCGGTAGCAAGGGCGTTGGCCCCCGTCTGCGCGTTTTGGGTGGCGACCGCAGCGATCTCGGCTACCTGGGTTGCCTGGGCGTTGGCCGTCGCGAGGACGTTGGCTCCGCTGAGGGCGTTCTCGGTCGCGATGCTCGCGACCAACGCTCCCTGGGTTGCAAGGGCGTCGATCGTGGCGCGAGCTGCCACGGCATCGGCGGTGGCCTGGGCGGCGGCAGTCGCCTGCTCGCGGGTCATCGTATCGATGTTCTGGGCGCTGGCTGCCTGCTCGGTTGCGAAGGCAGCGATGGTCGCCTCAGCGGCGAGGGCGTCCTGGGTGGCCTGAGTGTCTACTGTCGCACGTTGTTCCGCGGTGAGGGCGGCGCGTGTTGCAAGGGCGTCGGCGGTGGCGGTAGCGGCCTGCTGACGGAGCGCTTCTGCCGTCGCCTGGGAGATCGCCGTCTGCTGAGCGGCTGCTTGCTCGAAGGCCACCTCCGAGCTGAGGGCACTGGCTGTCTCGGCTGCCCGAACTGCCGCCTCCGTCGCGCTCGCTGCGGCCGCGGCTGCCTCCTGATTCGAGCGGGTAGCGAGGGCGTTCAATTCTGCCGTCGCGGTGGCCAGAAGGTTCGGGGTCGCCGTCGGTGTCGGTGTCGGAGGCGGCGAGCCGATGGTGTTGGCGGCGAAGAAGAGCATGGCGAGGCCGAGCAGGAGGTCGGCGAAGAGCCAGCCTCCCAGCCGCAGCATATCGTCCCGATCCCGGCGTCGTCGGTTCACCCGTGGGGCCCTCGCAGCGATGTGTGTTCATCAATCAATGTCCCGGAGGCCAAGCCGGAACTGGTGTTGCGTGTGGCCTCTGTGCGCGTCATAGAGGTCCAGCGTCGGTTCGCCCGACGCCAGGTGACCGCGTGGACGCCCATCACCACAGGTCGCTACGATCCCGGCCGGCGCTGGTTACGCGGCCACAAGCTCGTCGCGGATCGCGGTCCTTCGCCCGGTGTGCGGGGATCCTCGCCGCCGGTGGCAGGCACGGGAGCCGGGGGTCGGCTGCTGGGACGGCTGCCTATGGTGTCCAAAATCGCCTCGGTCTGGGCTCTCATCTCCGACCGTAGGGTGCCCGCCACGGCTTGCTGAAGCGCGTCGGCGTTAGGGGTGCTGGCCGTAGCACGGGCCAGTAGAGTGGTCAGCCCATCCAGCCGGTTGAGCAGGACGGCAAGGTCCTCGTTGACCTCCCGCTGACGCTGTGCGGTGGCGATCCCAACCGCACTCAGGTCACGCGCGACCTGCGAGAGGCCAGAGGCAATGGTGCTCTGCTCCGAGAGGAGTTCTCCGAGTGTGTTGGCTTGGTCCGCGCTCAAGTCCGCTAGGCGACCAAACTCTTCGCGAAGTTGAGCCAGCCCGGCGCCGATCTCGTTGAGGTGCCTGGTGCTGGTGGTAATGCCGCCGGTGCTGCCGCGCAGCGCGTCGGCGAGCCGGGTGTTCGATTCGGCCTCCGCGGCGGTCGCCGCCTCCATCCGGGCCTGGCTCGTGGCTAAGGTGGACGCGAGTTCCGCGATCCCCCGCACCGCCTCTGTCGCCACACGTCCTGCCTGCGACGCCGCTTCGGCCCCCGACATCGCCTTGTCAGCCGCGTCGGCCAGGCTGGACGCGGCATCGGTGAGTTGGCGCGTCACGGTCTGGTCGCTCTGGATGCCGGAGGCGATGAGGCGCTCCAAGTTCCCCATGGTGCCGAGAAGGTTGCGCTGGTGCTCTCCGGCCATCCCGACCTCGCCGGTGAGGTCCTCAAGGGCGGCCTGGAGACCTCCGGAGACTTGACGGAGGTCGATGAGGAGGCGCTGGGTTTCTTCCGCCCCAGCACGCATGCTGCTCGCGAAGACACCGAAGTCCGCGAACTCCCGTTCCCGCCGATTGGCGACCGCTTCAAGACGCTCGTGCTCGACGCGGAGCCGATTCAGAAGTTCCTGCGTACTGCGATCGAACCGGTCGGCGAGACGCTCGACGCTTCGGACCAGCATCGCCGGCCGGGTACCACGGTCGGCGGCGAGGGCGACAGTTGCCGCACCTAGGGCATTGTCGAGGTCCGCCTGGAAGTGGCCCGCCGTCGCAGCGATCTGGTCCTCGCGCCTCTCTCGCCGCCCGTGGGCAAAGAAGGTGAGCACGATGATCAGGGCAATGATGATGGCGTCCGTGAGGGCCACGGTAGCGAACGATGG
This sequence comes from Thermomicrobiales bacterium, assembly GCA_030446955.1. GTDB lineage: Bacteria > Chloroflexota > Chloroflexia > Thermomicrobiales > UBA6265 > LC2-1. The sequence continues at coordinate 12,416 of JAUJMG010000003.1, read as the reverse complement.
GGCGAACGGACTGGCCTCACCGCCAAACCCGCGCTGCCAGAGCAGGAGAAGAGGCAGCCTGACCTCATTCGGGTTGTTGGCGATGTAGGTGTCGTAGGCCTTGGATGCCTCGGCGAGGGCGTACCAGGTGAGCAAGATCGGAAGCAGGATCAGCACCTGGCGGGCCCGATCGGCGATGTCGATGGCGGGCGAGCCGTAGCCACCCTCGCGCCGGAGGGCGTAGGCCTGAGCCAGGCGCTCGGTGTTGAAGGCCCGGCGGAGGTCGACATCGGCCCAACGGACTCGCCCCTCCTCCGTCCCAACGGAGCGGGCGAGATCCCCGAGCCGTTCGGCGGAACGGGGGTCCACCTCGTTGAGTGAGGCGGCCATGCCGTCCAGTTCCTCCGCCAGTTCACGCCGGCCGAGCACCACAGGTGCCCCGCGGCCCATGCTGTAAGGAGGAGACCCATCCCCCGTTGGGAACCGGGTCGTCGGGGCGGTTGATCCCCTATCCGCTACGCGTGGCTCGGTTCGGATCGGGGCCTCGGGCTCCCCCTGGCCCGGTGGGGTTCGCAGCTGCACCGCTCGCCTCTGGCTTTCCGGTCCGTCGCGCCCTTCAAAGATGGCCGCGGCGCCCTTTCGGTCGACTACAATGATCAGCGCTACGCATCAATGTACCACTCGCTTGCGTCCCGCCGAAATCGTTCATCCTTGCGCGTCGCCAGAAACGGGACGTTTTTCCATGCCTACGATCTCTGCCCTTGACGAGGCAATGCGCCGACCGGGCCGCTCGGTACCCGGTGTCAATCGCCTGGGCGGCGGAACGGTCACCATGGCCGCCGCCAACCAACCGTGGCGCGTGGTGGGTACAGATGCCGTCGTCTACCAACTGTATCAACCATCTGGACGAGTTCTCGCTCTACGCTGTCCCCTTTCAGATACGCCTCCGCGGGCCTTAGCGGATCACTACCGTGCCCTGGCGTCGGATCTCACCATCAAAAAGGTCCGGGATGCGCCCGGAAGTCCGCTCGTCGGTGATATCGCCTACCTACCCGACGGGCTCCTCCTCCCTGCCCCCGATCTTCGTTCTCATCCTCACCCGGTCGTCGCTCTGGAGTGGGTGATGGGGTCGACGTTGTTGGCCGCAGCGGACCAGGCGTGTCGCGACAGCGACAGCGACGAACTCACCGCGATGGCTGAGGCGTGGCTCCTGGCTGTCGACCTCCTCGCCTCGGCTTCCGTCGCCCACGGCGATCTCACGGCCACGAATGCTCTTGTTCGGCCTGATGGAAGCATCGCCCTCGTCGACTACGACACGTTCGTCTGGCCAGGAGCACCGCGGATCGAGGGAGCGACGGGGACTCCGGGCTACACCCATCCCATGGGGATGCCCGCGCGACCTCCTGAGCGGCGAGACGCCTTCCCAGCTCTGGTTGTCTACGTCTCCCTGCGGGTGCTTGCCCGTCACCCGAGCTTGCGGGGGGAGTATGGTGGCCGGGTGGACTCCCCGGACGGCACGTTGCTTTTCTCTGACCGGGACCTGGCGGACCCAGATGGCTCGGTACTCTTCGCGGGGCTCCTTGCGGAGGACGATCCCGAGATTGGGCCCGTTCTCCGGGCACTTCGTCAGGCTTGCGTGTCGCCCGCAGCGGCGACGCCCAGTCTGGGGGAGATCGTTCCTGCCGAGCGTCGTCAGCCTCCCGTCCGCCTTGGGCGGAAGCGCCCCAACACGCCGGAATCCCGAACAACGCCTGCTGCGCCGGCACCGCGGGCCTCATCACCTCCACCGGCGCCGTCACCTTCACCGGCGCCTTCACCTCCATCCCAAGGCCAGCCTGCCAGCACGCCCCGTCGAGCTGCAGTCCAGCCGAACGTGACCAGCGCCGGGCCGCCAGCGCCGCTCCGGGCCCAGGCGGCCGCACCGGCCCCGGAGGTCCGAGAGCGTCAGCGGAACCTGACACGTCTCAATAGTTTTCTCCTGGCCGGTGACGAGGAAGGTGCCCTCCGCTACTGGTACGACAGTGGCCTGGCCGACGATGTTGACGCGGTAACGGAGATCGGTCCCCGCATTGCGCAGATTGAGCGGGCGCGCGCGCTGCGACGAGCGAGGGCGGCAGCGGCGAACGATAGGGTGCGGCACCAGCGTGACGGCTTGGAGCGGCTCCGCACGGCGCTCGACGCGGGTGATACGAGTACTGTCGCCTCGTTGTGGCCGGAAGTGCGACAGGAGCCCCTCGCGGCGGCGTTTGGGATCCGGGTTCTGGATGTCCTGAGGGGCGTGTTTGAGGCGACGATCGCCGCTGCTCTCGAGCAGAAGGACGACGCGGCGATGGTGAGGGCGGTGAGTGACGCGGCGGCCGCCGGCATAACCATTAGGCCGTCGGAGCGACGGGTGGCGCGGGCAGCCTCCGCCCGGTTGCGGGTGCGGCGAGAGTTGGCTGCGGCCTTGGCCACGGACGACCGCCCCACCCTGGCATCCTTGGCCCTGTCCGGGCGCCTCACGGACCTGGGATCGCTGGAGCCGCCGGCCAGGCGAGCCGCCCTCCGAGCGCTCGCCTGGCCGCACCTCGCCCGGGCCCTCGAGACAGAGGATGACGCGAAGATTCTCGACGCGTTCGACCGGGAGTTGTTTGGTGAAGCGGGCGATTTGACCCCCGCGCAGTGGCGGCGAGTCGAGGAGGCGGGGGCGCGGCAGTCCTGGCTGCAACGGGTCCGGACGCAGTTGCGTGCTCGCGATACCTCCGCCCTGCGGCGGTCCTTGACCGAGGCACCACCGGGCGCTCTGGAGCGGCTCCGGCCGGTAGAGCGGCGACGGATTGAGCGGTTGACTCAGCAAAGCGTAGCGCTGGAGCGATTGACAATGGCGCTCCAAGAGGGGTCAGACGAGGTGATCGTGGCGGCGCTAAGTGGCGTTGAGGCAGCGGGCGCGACACTTCCGGACACCCTCGACTGGCCCTTGGTGCGTGGTGTGGTTGATCGGGTCACTTTGGTGGCTGCGATTCGCCGGGCTGCTGCCGATCCGCCGGACTATGCACGGCTCGCTCGCCTGCTCCCCACTGCCCGCGCCGCCGCGAAGGACGGCAACGATTTCAGTTTAGGGCTGGACATCGCGCAACT
>JAUJMG010000003.1:0-9220 GCA_030446955.1 Thermomicrobiales bacterium | reverse complement strand
ATGACCGACCTGACCGGAAATGGAACGCTCTACGACGCGGATGAGAACGAACTCGGTGCAGTGGCGTACCGCATCACGCACGAGGGCATGGACGACGCGCCAATCATCGCTTGGGCGGGAGAGTTGACGTTCGTCGAAGAGGACGCGATGTTGGAGCCGGGAACCTACTTGCTGGAAACCGAAGACGGGACCCGGGGCGAAGTTGAGATCGACCCCTCGGGGACGACCTCGGGCGACGCGCGTCAGGTCACCTTCACCGGCATTGGGGTGCTGGATGCGACAACCGGCTAACCGGCGAGGACGGAAGCGCCGAGGCCAGTGGCTCCGCTCGGGTTAGGAGGCCGGGCTGCCCAATCCAGCCCTCGGGCCTCTGTAATACTCCGCACGTTACGGCTCCACCGGCTCCGTCCAGGAGCCACTACCAACGCTGCGCTCGACCGCGTCGAGGACAGCCTGGCATCGGAAGCCATCCTCGAAGGTGGGGGCAGGCGTGCTCCCGGCCTTGATGCCGTCAAGCAGATCTTTGATGGCGTGAACGAAGGTATGCTCGTAGCCCAGGATGTGACCCGCGGGCCACCAGGCGGCCGCGTAGGGGTGGGAGGGATCTGTCACGTTGATGGTACGGAACCCCTGCATCCCGTCGGGGTCGTCGGTCAGATAAACCTGCAGTTCGTTTAAGCGCTCCAGGTTAAACACCAGACTCCCGGCGGAGCCGTTAACTTCGAAGGCGTTGTAGTTACGCCGCCCGGGAGCAAGGCGGGTCGCCTCAAATGTCCCAGTCGCTCCACCAGCGAACCGGGCCAGGAAGGTGGTGGCGTCGTCGACCGTCACCTCACCCATCTCGGTGCCACGGACTGCGGAGAGGCCGGCCCCGCCTCCACTCGCGGTCTCGACCGGTCGCTGCTTGATAAAGGTGTCCATGGTCCCCACCACCTCCCTGATCGGGCCGATGATGAAATGGGCGAGATCGACGATGTGGGCGGCAATATCGCCCAGAGCACCTGAGCCGGCGAGATCCTTCTGGAGGCGCCAGACCAGCGGGAAGGAGGGGTCATTGATCCAGTCCTGGAGGTAGACCGCCCGCCAGTGGCGGATCTCTCCCAGCCGTCCGTCGGAGATGAGTTGCTTGGCAAGTTGGACGGCCGGGACGCGACGGTAGTTGAAGTTGACCATGGCCACGACGCCAGCCGCGTTTGCCGCCTCCAGCATCTCTCCCGCCTCGGTTAGGGAGTTGGCGAGCGGCTTCTCACAGAGGACGTGCTTACCCGCCGCGAGAGCGGCCAGCACGATGGCGTGGTGGGTGTTGCCGGTGGTGGCCACGTCCACCAGGCCGATGTCGTCCCGCTGCACCAATCGCCGGTAGTCTGTTTCGTACCCCTCCCAGCCAAGTTTCTCAGCCGCCGCCTTGACCCCAGCCTCCTCCCGCCCGCAGATCGCGACCATCCTTGGCTTCGGATCGACATCGAAGAAGTGCGCGACCTGCCGATAGCCGTTGGAGTGGGCGCGCCCCATGAACTTGTAGCCGACAAGTCCAACGCCGATCTCGGCCATGCGTGTTTGCTCCTTTCGGTCGGGGAGTCGGGGAGTCGGGGAGTCAGGGGGTTGAGCGAGTCGAGGAGTCGAGCGAGTTGTGGAGTCGGGGAGTCAGGCGGAGTGGGGAGTCCGTTCTTGACCGCGAGGCGTCGCGCCCCTCTGAACGCCCCGACGCCCCGACGCCCCGACTTCTCGACTCCGCGATCCTCCCTACACCCACCACGCGGCGCCAGGCTGCTCCGTGATGACCGTCTCCTGGAGGAACCTGACGGCCTTGGAGAAGCCTTCGTTGACGCTCATGATCGAGTCCTCGTGCTCGATCGAGAGCGCGCCGTCGTAGCCGGCGAGGCGCAGCTCGCTGACGAGGTGTCGCCAGAACTCCGGACCGTGGCCGTAGCCGACAGTGCGGAAGATCCAGGAGCGGTGTACCTCATCGTCGTAGGGCTTGGTGTCCAGCACGCCGTTGCGGCGGATGTTCGGGAGGTCCAGCCAGGTGTCCTTCATGTGGACATGGAAGATGGCGTCCCCGAGTTCCCGCGCGCAGACCAGGGGGTCCATCTGCTGCCAGAAGAGGTGGGACGGGTCGAAGTTGACCCCGACGTTCTCCCCGGCCACGTCGCGGAGGCGTAAGAATGATTCTGTGTGGTAGGCGACGAAGCCGGGGTGCAGCTCGATCGCGACGCGGATGCCGTGCTCTTTGGCGAAGGCCCCGGCCTCAGACCAGTAGGGGCCGACGCGCTCTCGCCATTGCCACTCCAACGTCTCTCGGAAGTCCGGCGGCCAGGGGCAGGTCACCCAGTTCGGCCGCTGGGCCGTCTCCGAGTCTCCAGGGCAGCCGGAGAACGTAATCACCGTGCCGACGCCGATCTCGGCGGCGAGCCGCACGGTGTCGCGGAAGATGGCGTCATGCTCCTGGGCAATGGCCTGATTCGGGTGGATGGGGTTGCCATGGCAGGAGAGGGCGCTGATCTCCAGGCCCCGGGACGTCACGGCCTCCTTGAAGCGGGCCCTCGCGTTCGCGTCCTTAAGCAACTCGGCTGGCTTGCAGTGAGCGTCGCCGGGGAATCCCCCAGCGCCAATCTCGACGGCTCCGCAGCCGGCTTCCTTGACGTAATCCAGCGCCTCTTCGAAGGGACGCTGCGCGAACAGCACCATGAAGACCCCAACCTTCACGCGTATTCCCCCTCACTCTGTCGATGTGGCCCCGTTGGCCGGGCCTATGGTCGTGACCTCAGCAGTCCAGTGGGCAGCAGGTAATCCGGTATGCTCGGGTGCTTGGATGCCCTGATCCCTCGGTGCCTATCGCGTCTCGCCACCCCGATCCTGGACGTCCACCGGATTGGGCCGGCATCATAGCAGCCACTTGGGGGGGAGCAAGGGTGACGGAAGGCGGCGGATGCCCTGGCCCTCGCGGATCCGGGCCAGACCAGTCTCTGGTTGCGCGTCTGGTAGAGTTGGAGGACATCAGGACGGGTCGATGACGCCTCCCCGACGGAACGAGGGTCAGGGCATGGGCGCCACCACCAGCAGGACCACCTTGGAAGAACCGGCGGTGGAGATTCATGGGCGGCGTAAGCCGACCATCGTGGCCGGACGCTACGAGGTTGACCTGGACGTGCCTCTTGGATCGGGCGGCATGGCGCTGGTCTACAAGGGGCGCGACCTGCGGACCCGCCGTCCCGTCGCACTCAAGACGCTGCGCTTGGAGTACCGGAGCGACCCTGAGACCCGCGCCCGCTTCCGCCACGAAGCCCGGTTGATGGCGTTTGTCGCTCACCCAAATGTGGCACGGGTCTTCGATCTCCACGAGGACGTGGACGCCCCCTGGGCAGTGCAGGAATACATTGCAGGCCGCACGCTGCGGGATCTGATCGAGGAGCGGGACGCGTTTCCGCCAGGTGAGGTCGCGGACCTGCTCGATCAGATCGCGGCCGCGCTCGGCCACCTGCACGAGCGTGGTTTGGTGCACCTGGACGTCAAGCCTCAGAACCTCATCGTGACTCCAGAGGGCGTCGTCAAGCTGATTGATTTCGGCCTCGCTCAGACTGCCGGGGCCAGGCAGGAACTGATTGGCGGCACCACGTTTGGAACGGCGGCCTATCTGGCACCCGAGCAGGCTAGCGGCGAAGCGGTCGACGCAGCGACCGACGTCTACGCCCTTGGCTGCGTCGTCTATGAGCTCCTCACGGGGCGCCCGCCGTTTCAGTCAGATGGACGAGGTGAGGTCAAGAATGACCTCATCCGCGCGCACATGGAGCAGCGACCGACGGCGCCGTCCAAGGTTCGGCCGGACCTCGACCTCCCCGATGGACTCGACGACGTCATTCTCTGGGCGCTGGCGAAAGAGCCTGCCCAGCGCTATCGAGATGCAGAGTCCTTCGCCCGCCTGTTCCGCGCCGCTACCCAGCAGGTCGGGCTGAGTAGCGCTGTCACGACCGCGCCACTTGCCTTGATTGACGTGCCACACGCCGAACCGGCGGCGCCCTCCGCACGAGTAGTGGGGCCAGCGTCCTCCTCGCCGCCGACCCGCGGGTCGGCGGCGGTGCGCCGGATGGCGACTGGAGCCTACCGTCTTGGAGGGAAGGCTGCCCGAAAGTCCGGCTGGTTGCGGCGGCGGCTCTGGCGGCTGACGGTGGTTGTTGCCCTGGGCAACGTGATGTTGGCGCTCGTGCTGGTGCTGCTCCGAGGGCCAACCTCGCTCCTCCCAGGCGAGCCGGTCCTCGCCGCGGGAGCGGAAGCGCAGGTGGTGCTCCAAGATCTCCAACTCCGAAGCGGGCCCGGCCTGGACGCGCAGCCGGTCTGGCTGTTGGACGACGGCGACCGTGTAACGCTCAGCGGCGAGGCCGAGACCGCCGACGGCATGACCTGGTGGCCGGTGGAGACGGACCAGGGCGACATCGGGATGACCGGCTACGTCTGGGACGGAGGCATCTCCCCCGTTGCCGGGAAACGACCCGAGTGGATCGCCGATTGGATCGATCGCGGCCAGGACCACCTCGAAGCGCTGCGTGACCGGGTTGGCGTGTAAAGATGAGGCGGTGCTCATGGTGCCGCTGCAAGTCTCGGCTCTCCGGCTGACGTCACGTCCGTCACCCGGTCGAGTCTCCTCTCATTCGTCCGGTGGATGCTGCCGATCACCGTGACCAGTGCCCCCAGTGGCAGGGCTCGGAGCCGGAGCACATCATGTTTTGGACGATGACCTCCTGTTGGCGGCATCCGATCTCGGCCCTCCCGCTATGATGCCAGCGACGATTGAGCCTTCGCGGATGCACTGGGTTCGTGGGTTTGGAATGTTGCGGTGGATAGGGGGCTAGCGATGAGTGGAGCCGGCGAAGCAGGGGACCAGGCGATGCTCGACCGCTTCGTGTGGCACCCGCAGTACCGGGGCCGGACGGTCGCACAGGTGACCGACGAACTGCGGGGCGATCTGGCGCACGACCAGCGGGCCCACGAGTTGACGTTAGCGGGAGCCGATCAGCGCGAGAGCGCCGCCCTCGCGGCCGTCCTGCCACTCGAGAAGAAGTGGGGGGCGTTCGACTTCGATTGGGCCGTGGCCGACCCGACGGATCTGGCTACCCGGATAGTGACCTTCGAGCGCGAACGGGAGCGCCGCCAGGACCTCTTTTCTTACGAGGCGTACCGGCGAGAGTCGACGCCGCAGACGGAGTCATCAAGTCGCCCCTGGTGGGCGTTCTGGCGAGGTTGAGCTTCGACAGCCAGACGCGGCGTCGCTCCGACATCGATCACCCGGGGGCCGGGCAAAGCAGAGCGCCGTCCCAACTGGGACGGCGCTCTGCTTGGGAAAGGGGAAGGGGGTGTGGGGTGATCGGGTCAGGAGTTTTCTATGCCAGGTATCCGTTCCAGGCCCAGCCGGTCGTGCCGTTGAAGACGACCTGCCGGAAGCCATTGGCGAGCTGATCGGTAGAGCGAACCTTCGAGCCGGCGGGCATCACCAGCAGCACCTTGGCAGACGTGCTCGGCTCGGCCCGCAGGTTGAGGTCAACGGTCGTGGTCTTGTAGGTGGGGGGCTGGCCGGAGCCGGGATCCTGGGACAGGTAGTCGGCGTAGGCCCAGCCGGCCAGGCCGTTGTGGATGACGTAGCGGAAGCCGTTCTGCACCGTGCCCGTGATCTGAACCGTGCTGCCCTGCGGCATCACGCGCAGCACCTGGTGGCTTGAGCTCGGGCCGGAGCGCAGGTTGAGGTCGACCGTGGTGACGGCGTTTCCGATGATCGGGCCCGGGTCGCCGGGTCCCGGATCGTTGCCGGTGCTCAGGTAGTCGGCGTGGACCCAGCCGTAGGTGCCGCTGTAGCCCACCTCGCGGAACCCGTTGCTGGACCCGGATTGCAGGCTCACTTGGGTACCCGCCGGGATGACGGAGATGATCGGAGCGCTCAGGCTCGGCTGGGAGCGGAAATTGACATCAGCCGTGGTCTTGGCGACGCCGATCGGATCCCCCGGACCACTGTTGCCTGCCTCCACGATAAGTTCGGCATAGACCCAGCCGTTGATGCCATTGAAATCGACCGCATAGTAGCCATTTTGCTCTTTAGCGTTAAGGGTAAACGTCTCTCCGGGCTGGATCACGTCGATGATCGAGTAATTGGTGCCAGGGCCGGAGCGGAAGTTGGCGGCCGTGGTGACGGTGTAGGGCTGCGAAGTGTGGAACTCGGCGTTGACGTCCTGGGCGCCCACCAGCCGGGGAGTGGCGATGGCAGCGCCGGCAAGGGCGACTCCCGCGCCAAACATCAGCCGCATCACGGCACGGCGAGGCATGGTCTTCTGACCGGCTTCGGTGACAGCGCCGGTGACGGCGGCGAGCTTCTCATCGAGATGTGTCTGCTTGGCGATCGTGTTCCTGAGATTCATGAGCGAGTAGCTCCTTCGTGGGCGAGTCTGCGAAACCGGTTGTGTGTGGGCGGGAGATCCTCTCCTGCGCTCACAAGGTTAGGGTCCCGCAGGAGGGGGCACATCGGAGAAACGACGTAATCGTCCTACCTAATGGAACGGTCAGAGGTACTTAATGGGGAGGCCGAGTAATGTACGCGGATCAAGAGGTTCCGCAGTCGTGCCGACCAGCCAGCATCCTCGTCGTGAGAGATTGCATGGATTCGATGCTGTTTGGCGGGCCTGGCGAGGGCGATGTGGGTACTTAGTGTCATCTTGACAATTACTCCCCGTGGGCCTACCATTCCCGCACCGAAGGCGGGATCGGAGCAGATACCCTCTCCTGGCTGTTTGCCCATCCCTCAGCCCTGTCGCACCACCCTATGGGCCTGGTATGGTGCCGGGCGAGGAGTTGCACCTCGATGGTTCTCGATGTCCGAACCCGGATTGGCGGCGGTTCCGCCGTCATCGACGCCCCCACGACCGTCTCCTCCTGGCTCGTCGGTCCCCAGCTGGAGCCGGCGGCCTGCGTGCCGGAGGAGGGCACCGGGGCGTATGAGCAACTACGGCGCTATGGTGTAGGCCCGCTGCGCCAAGAGCGTATTCCGCGCGCCTACTTCAAGATGCCGGCGGCGGAGCGGGACGAGAAGATCTGGGCGCTCAAGCGGCAACTCGGTGATCGCTTAGTGATCCTTGGCCATCACTACCAGCGGGATGAGGTGATCCAGTTCGCTGATTTCCGCGGGGACTCGTTCAAGCTCTCCCAGCTTGCAGCCGGTCGCAAGGACGCTGAGTTGATCCTCGTCTGCGGCGTCCACTTCATGGCTGAGAGCGCCGACATCCTGTCCGGGGCCCACCAGCAGGTGATCCTGCCCAACCTGGAGGCAGGCTGCTCGATGGCCGACATGGCCAAGTCGGACGATGTCGAGGCGGCGTGGGCGGCACTGGCAGATCTCGGGGTCAACGGGATCGTGCCGATCACCTATATGAACTCGGCCGCGGCCCTGAAGGCGTTCTGCGGACGGAATGGGGGCATCGTCTGCACCTCATCCAATGCCAATCGCGTCTTCGATTGGGCGTTTGAGCGCGGGGAGAAGGTCTTTTTCTTCCCCGACGAGCACCTTGGGCGAAATACCGGCGTCAAGAAGGGCATCCCGCTCGACAAGATGGTGATTTGGGATCCGTTCCAGCCGCTCGGGGGCAACACGCCGGAACAGCTCCGGGACGCGGTGGTGATCCTGTGGAAGGGGTACTGCTCTGTCCACGCTCGCTTTAGCGTGGAGCAGATTGCCAAGGCGCGGGCGGAGCACCCGGGCGTGAACGTGATCGTCCACCCGGAGTGCCGTTTGGAGGTTGTCCAGGCGGCGGACTGCGATGGTTCGACGGAGTTCATCATCGACACGATCCGCGATGCGCCCGCTGGGACCACCTGGGCGGTGGGTACGGAGATCAGCTTGGTGCGGCGGTTGGATGCCGAGCTGCCGGAGAAGCGGGTCTTCTGTCTGGATCCCGTGATCTGCCCGTGCTCCACCATGTACCGGGTGCACCCGGCGTATGTGCTCTGGGCCATGGAGCACCTGGTTGGCGGTGAGGTCGTCAACCAGATCACCGTCGATCCGATTGTCGCTCGAGACGCGGTGATCGCCCTGGACCGGATGCTAGCTATCCCGTAGTACCCAGCCGGTTCGGTCATGCCCCGGGCGGCTGGCCCAGTCGGAGCGGCAAGAAGCCGGACGACTGGTTCGGTCGCGGCCGTTGCAGGCTGTCGACGCGCTGATGACGCCGGACGTGAAGAGAGGCCACCGGGCGTGAGCCCGGTGGTCTCTCTTCGCATGCACGAGCATTGGGTTGGTACCGTCGGGACACGGCAGTTCCACGCCGTGGCCATGCACCCGCGCGTGCATTCCGTTAGTCGGCGGTTGCGGGGCGGGGAAGGCCCTCCAGGCGCTGGCCGACGCGGACCAGAACCGATCCGATCGTCCACCGGAGCCCGGTTCTTGGCGAGGTGTGCGCTGGTTCAGCCGGAGCCGCCGTCCCGGCCTGGCGCCGTGCTCGCGCGGCCTGCAGCTCCAGGGCCAGCGCCTCGTCCTGAGCAGAGTCCGGGACCCAACGAACTCCCCAGGCCGCGAGGTCTTGCTCCTTGGTGCGCAAGCCATCCCGGCTGTCGGGGACAAGGGCAGCCATCCTGGCCCCCAACCGAGCCAAGGCCCTCGCAGAAGCACGCGTTCCGGTGGCTGAAGTGGGGCGTGCCGCAGCGGCACGACGGTTGGCTGCTGCTTCAGCGAGATGGTCCTGGACTTGGAGGAGGCGGGCGTCGCAGGTGGGATCGGAGATCGGGAGCATCGGAGCCTCCTTCTGCGGGTCGTTCGATCGTTCGGCTGCGGGGGCGAGGGACCGTTCACCTCGATAGGACCATTACAGCGGCTTGGGCTTCAGGCGGCAGTCGAAGGGGATGCACCTCCGCTGTCAATTTGGCGACACCCGCGTGATAGGCAGTTGACGCGGTGCGCTGACAAGGCTTGGATCCGGAGGGCGGATGCGTTAACCGATCCGCTCTTCCCTGCGGTGGGTGATGACATTGGACCTTGCAATTCCCGCTTCACTAGCTCTGACAGATGCCACCATCATGGGGCTCAACATCGGCTTCTACATCGGTAAATCTGCGTATTTGATGGTTGAAAGCGCTTGTCTTCATACGTAGGCGATGAACACCTCTGAATGAGGAGGGAGGAGCGCCTGCCGTGATGGTCGTTTGCCATTCCGGGGATCAGGCAATCCGCGGGGTCGTCACGGTCGGTGCT
>JAUJMG010000371.1 GCA_030446955.1 Thermomicrobiales bacterium | reverse complement strand
CGCGGCCTCATGGCTAACGAACTGGTCGTGTCCGACATCCGCACCAAGCACCGTCAGCTCGTGCGCTTGATCTGGACGCAAAACGGCATGGGCGAGCGCTACTACCGGGTGCTGTCGCCTGATCTCCCCTACAACCGTTTCGAAGCCCGCGTCACGGAGCTCCTCTGTCAGGGCGCTGAGGAAGGCTGGGTCCGTTTCGTGATCCCCCCTGCACCAACCGGCGACGAAACCGCCTATCGCGTCGAGTTTCAAGACGAGGAGCGCTTCGTGCTCGAACTGGAAGCGCTTATGGCTGAGCAGCCAGCAAAGCCCCGCCGAGGTCGCCGGAGTGCGAAAAACTCCTAACCGGCATCAGGTCAACTCGCCCCACGAGGAAGGCTTGTACACTCGATTGGCGGGGGCAGGTGATCGGTCAGAGGTGCAACAACGGGCGAGGCAAACCGAGGAGGGAACGGGATGGCCAAACCGACGTATCAAGTGACCAACGAGCGCACGGGCACCATCTTCGCAACTACTGTCCGACAGGCGGAAGGCGCATGGGGCAATTTCCGCGGGTTGATGCTTAAGAAGAGCATGCCCGAAGGCCATGGCCTCCTCTTCCGTCCCGCGCGTGGCATCCATACCCACTTCATGCGCTTTCCGATCGATCTCGTCTTCCTCGATGGGGAAGACCGGGTGTCTAAGATCCGGGAAGCAATGCCCCCCTGGCGCTTTGATTTCACGAGCGCGGCCGGCGTAATCGAAATGAATCCGGGCGCGGCCCGAGCCGCCGGCGTCCAACCCGGCGATCAGCTTCGCTTCGACTCGATCGAGACCAGCAGCTAGCTAAACCACCGCATTCGTCCGCCTTGCGCGGGAGGGCCACGTTCGACCGACGCCATTCACCTCCGCGATGGGAGCGCCAGGCAACCATGACCCCGTCTCCACCCAACACTCCTTCGAAGACCGCCCCGCCTGCTCCTCCTCCGTCGGCAGCGAGCGCCTCCCAGGAAAGCGTTGCCGCCTACGCCGCGGCGGTTGCCTCCGGCGATCCAACCCCCGGGGGCGGTAGTGCCGTTGCCGTGACGGGTGCCCTCGCAGCCGCCCTCGCCGCGATGGTCTGCAACCACACCATCGGCCGTCCGGCCTACGCCGACACCGAGGAGGCGCTCACCCGCGCCCGTTCCCGGGCGGACGCCCTCCGCGCCCACCTCCTCGATCTCGCCGCCGCCGACGAGGCGGCCTACAGCGGCTACGTCGCCGCCACCTCCCTACCGCGGTCCAGCGAGGCCGAAAAGGTGAGCCGCCGCGCCGCGATGCAAGACGCCCTGGTCGCCGCCGCCGACGTTCCCCTCGCAGTCGCCGTCGCTTGCGCCGACCTCCTCGCCCTCCTCGAATCCGTGGCCGCCCTCGGCAACAAGCACCTGCTCTCGGACGCGACCGTGGCTGCCCTCCTCGCCGAGGCCGCCCTCCGCGGCGCCACCACCAACGTCCGCATCAACGCCGACCAGATGCGCGAACCCGACCGCGCCGCCCACTACCGTGGCCGCATCGCTGAACTCGAAGCCACCGTGGCCGCATCGACAGCGACAGTCCATGAGGCCATCGCGGCCCGGGAAACCTGACCCGGCTGATTTATCAGGGAACCAGCGCGGCGTTCTTCAGCCGGCTTGAGCAGGCTTCATGGTGTGAACGCGGGGATTGATCCCCGCGTCAGGGCGCGAGAGCGGGAGCCCTCCGTGACGATCACCCTCGAATCTTGGGTGCCAGAGCCTCCCCTATCGCGCCGAAGCTCCCGTGATCACCTCCCGCAAAAATGCCACCAATCGATCGACGTGGTGGTCGTAGGTGAAGATCCCCCGTTGGCGCCACACGTTCTCACGCAACCCCAGCATCCGTCCGCGATCCCGAATCTGACTCCCCAGCTCCTCCATCGAGTCGAAGAACAGCCCAAGGTCCAGATTCCGGACCAGCGTCTGCGTCGCCACCGCCGCGCCCCGGTTCTCGCGCTGCAGCAGCGGCACCCCCGCCACCGCCAGCGTCGCCATACGCGCCGGTAGGTTCAGGTCGTCCCAGTTCGCGCGCCGCAGATCGCCCCCGTTCTCGCTCCGGACAAAGTGCAGCCAACCTGCGTCGTACCGGGAGAACTCCCGGACCCAGTTCTCCTGATCCACCTGGGGATGCAGGTGCAGGTGGCTCGGCGCCAGCCCCCTCGCCTTCTCGATCCACGCCTTCCACTGGCCCTGCGTGAAATCGCCGTAGAAGTGGAGGTGCACCCCCGCCGCCGCCAGTTCCCCCACCGTGTGCGCGTGGAGCCCGATCGGCCGCCCCGGCACCACCGTGTGCGGCTCCCCGTCCGAGTCAGAGAGCAGCGGCGACTGCGCCTGCTCGAACCAGTCCCGCTTCGGCAAATCCCCATCGAGTACAAGCGAGTGCCCGTTCGCCGCCAACCCGGGCACCACCGTGTCGAACCAGTCGCGCATCTCCGGACTCGAGTAGATCTGCCCGTCAGAGCAGGCCTGCAACTCCACCAGTTGCCGCCACGTGCCCTTCTCTAGGCAGATGAACGGACCCTCCTTGAAGTGCCAGACGAACGGCACCCCCGGATTGCCGCGCAGCACCTCGTGCGCGAAGGGGACCGCCTGCCAGTTCAGCTGGGCGTAGATCACATCCGGCTTCAACCGTCGGACCGCTTCCCGCCACCCCTCCCGGGGCAAATCCCGCACGTGCCCGAAGGGCAGCGGGCCGACCGCGTTGTACCAGTAGGGGTCGGGCATCCAGAGTCCGTAAAGCTCGTGCCCCCGCTCCTCCAGTGCCAGCACCCGGTCGGCGTTGTACGCCAGCTCCCCGACGAGCAGGATCGTCAGGCCGTCCGGTGCCTTCGGCGTGTCCGGCCGCTCCCGGAACCTCCGGTACCGCTCCACCTCGTCGATCCGGTTCCCAACGGTGGTCTGCATCCGGATCGGCGTCTCCACCCCGTACCGCACCCGGTACGGGTTGATGCCGCCCTCCGGCTCCCGCAGAATCTTGTGCCGCTGCCCCGGGTGGTCCACCCACTCGCAGGTGACCCGGCCCGTCCCGACGAACGTTCCGTGCGGGCGCAGCCTGTCCCAAAACATCCGGTCCAGGTCGTCGGTCACCAGCTCGTCCCGCTCCAGCCACCGCGCCTCCGTCCGGCGGTGGACCACCTGCACCAACTGGAGCGGCTCCCCCTCGATCTGACCCTCGGCCTGCCGGTTGTAGTGGTGGCGGACGCCGGAATAGGCGAGCACCGCCCCCAGTTCACGCCCCAGAAGATCCACGAGCGTCGCCAAATGGTCGCCGTAGTAGACATCGTCCGACGGCAGGTACGCGATCAGCGGCCCCCCCGCCAAGGTCAGGGCCCGATTCAGCGCCGCCCCGAGCCCCCGATTCCGGTCCCAGCGCTCGTACCGGATCCGCTCGTCGTCCCGATACGCCGCGATCAGGTCCCCCGTCTCGTCCGGGGATCCGTCGTCAATGACCACCAACTCCCAGTTCGTCAGCGTCTGCGCGCACAAACTCTCGATCGCCCGCCGCACAAACGCCGCATGCCCATAGGTCGGCATCAGCACCGAAACCCGCGGCCCGCGTTCCCCCGCGATGTCCGTCACCGGGCGAAGCCTTTGTCCTTCCAACGCTGCCGGTTCTCCCTTAACACCCACCACCCGGAAATCGTTATCACCTAACCGGGATTTGTCATCATCGCGCTATTCGTCAGCCGGCTTGAGCCGGCATAAAAGGTTGAGCACGGGGATTGATCCCCGCGGCTGGACGCCCCAGCGAGCACCCCTCATGAACGACCCGGGCTAATCCCCCACCTCGGCAGCCACCGGCTCGACCACCGGACGCAGCAGCACCCGCTCCGCCGGACGCTCCCCCGCCTCCGCCCGCAGCCGCTCCCGCACCGCCACACAGAGACTATGACTAATCACGAGATGGGCGTCCTCGACCAGCTCGATCGGCCCCGCCGGCACCCGCACCGTGATGTCCGCCAGCGCCGCCAGCCGCCCACCCGTCTCTCCGGTCAGGGCCACCGAGGTCGCCCGCATCCCGCGCGCGGTCTCCACCGCCGCCAGCACGTTCGGCGAGTTGCCGCTCGCGCTGATCGCGACGACCACATCTCCTGGCTGCACCAACGTCGCCAGTTGCTCCGCAAAGACGCGTTCGTAGCTTGTGTCGTTCGCCCACGCGGTCAGCAGCGGCACGTTATCCGTCAGCGCCACCACCCGGAATGGCGCCACGCCTTCCGTCCGCGTGCCCTTGCCCAGGTCGCACGCCAGATGCGACGCCGTCGCCGCGCTGCCCCCGTTGCCGAGCACAAAGATCGTCCGGCCGCGCGCCCTGCAATCCAGCAGCACCTCGGCCACCGCCGTCAACACCCCGAAGGGCATCAGGGTCGCCACGTCGGCCAGGTCACGCCAGTACCCCTCGATGGCGTGGCGCAGCCCGTTCGATCTTCCCTTGCCCCATCCGCTGCGTACCATCGCCATCGCCTCCTTCGTCACC
>JAUJMG010000067.1 GCA_030446955.1 Thermomicrobiales bacterium | reverse complement strand
CCGACCTGGGTCATGATGTGGTAGGCGGCGAGGCCGAGCGGGTAGTTGACGTTGACGACCACCGCGTCCGAGCCGCACGGGAGGACCGGTTCTGCCCCGCCGTCGCCCTCCTGCATCGATCCTGCCAAGCGCGGGTCGAACGCGGTGGGATCGAGTTTGGCGAGGTCGATTACCTGGATGGCGACATCGAGCGCGGCGTTTGGCTCCACGGTGTAGATGCCCCGCTCCCACTCCTCGCGGTTGCGGCGGGCGCGCTCCGTTGCCATGGAGCTTTGGGCGAAGTAGTGGCGGGCGGCAAAGTAGAGCAGGTTGTCCCAGGAGGCACGGGGATCGCCCGCCTCCAGCCGGTCGAGCTGGGGCAGCAGTTCCGGGTGCTGGGTCTGCCGGATGAAGGCGGTGAGGGCGTCCTTGCGGCGGCGCGCACTCCCGGAGAGGACGTTGACGATGCTGTGGGTGTTGGAAGAGACGAAGTAAAGCGGGCGGTCGCCGATGCCCAGTTCGTGGAGGTGGTGGGCGACGGGGGCCCACCACTGGCGGGTGGAGCGGGCGTAGCCGAGATGGCTACCGCCGAGC
This sequence comes from Thermomicrobiales bacterium, assembly GCA_030446955.1. Classification (GTDB taxonomy): domain Bacteria; phylum Chloroflexota; class Chloroflexia; order Thermomicrobiales; family UBA6265; genus LC2-1. The sequence goes on along the minus strand of JAUJMG010000067.1, from coordinate 14,489 downwards.
ATCTGGAGCGAGTAGCGCTTGCGCTCCGCCGCGATCTTCGCCAGGTTCGGCCAGAGCCGATCACCCCAGACCGTCTGCAGCCGCATCCAGTCGGCTGGGGCGAGCCGGAGGCGGTCGCCGATGTTCGCCAAATCGGGGCCGGAGGGACGATTCCCAGCCGCGGCCTTCGTCACGATGGCGAGGAGGTCAGGATCGTCCTGAAAGATGCGGTGGAACTTGTTCCACTCGATCTGGTAGGCAACGATCGTCGGGATGAGGTCGTCGAGGTCGGAGGCGGAGGCGAGGTAGGCGGCGAGCGTCTCGGCGCCATCGTAGTGCCATTTGCGGCGGCGGCCAGGGGCGGAGACGGCCTCCCATTGATCCATGCCGTCGTAGCCAGCCCGGGCAAAGGCGCGTGATGACTGCCCAAGCACGATCTGCCGCACATCCACAATCGAAGCCGGCAGGCGCTGGGTGGAGTACATGAAGGCGTTCATGTCCGGTACATCCTCGGCGGCACCAGCGTGGAGGGAGGAGGCGGCGGTCAGGTGGGCTGGCTCCAGGCTGGCAACGCCGATGGCGCCGGAGCTTTGGAGCAGGGTGGTGTAGGTGCGGACGTAGAGGTCGACTTCGCGCTTGCCCGGTCCGGGCGCGTGGCCGCGGCCTGACACGGCGCTGGCGCCGGGAAAGGGGATGGCGGCGCGGGGCCGCCCCGGCGGGTTGGGTCCGACGGCCGTCGGCACGTCAATCTGGTGCTGGTTGTCCGGGCTGTCCATCAGTGCCTCAGAGAGCGTTGAACGCCGGGAATCGCGATCGGACCAGCGACGAGGCCGAGGAGGACGGGTCCAGATCGAGCGTAAGCGGGATCGATCCTGGAAGCGTCAACGGGGTCTTGCGCCCGGGCGCTCCAGGTGGATCACCAGGCTCCAGTATAGCCAGGGCGAGGAGGGCCAGGCGTGTGGAGGAGGGCCGAGTCCTGGACATGGCAACGCCCCGAGGCGCATGCCTCGGGGCGTTGGCGACCGTGATGAGGGGTTAGCTGTCGTTGCGGCGGCGCAGGCGGTTCTTGATGCCATCGAGCGTCCCGCCCGGGTTGGCTTGCCGTGCCAGCCGGTTCCGCTCCGCGTCCCGCAAGGCGTCCTCGTGGCGGGCGGTGGCATACATCTCGCCCATGATGCCCATGTTGTGCCCTTCGACCTCGGCCTCGTCCTCATTCTCGTTCGGGTCTGCCGTGGTCTGATCCTCGTCGGTTGCCGAGGAGGCGTCCATCGCGTAGCCGGAAACTTCGGGGGTGCCAGGGTCCATCCGTCGCTTTGGCTCGCTTGCGCGGACCAAGCCCTCGCTCGCCGCCTGGTCAGTTCCTAACCCACCGCCCGGCAAATCGTGCTTCTGGTCGCTCATGGTGCTTCTCCTCCGACTTTGCTCGCTATCGCTCCGTGCTGCCGGCGGTGCGTCCGCCGCGTCGTCAGTGTTGAGCCTGGACTTATCCTACGCCTGCCCCGCAAGGGGTGCTGCTAAACGGGCTACGGTCGACCTGTCAATTGGGAGACAGGCCCGGCGCCTCGCATCAGGCGAGGCGGCTCATCCGGGGCGCTAGGGCCGGGCCGCCAACCCGCCCATCCGGGATCAGGTCGCTCTCGGACGGAACCCCAAAGAGACCGTAGCCGACGACCTCTGGTTCAAGTGCCGGAACCGACGTCGGGGCGGAGAGGCGGTGCCCAGCAACGCCCGCGTGTAATCCCCAGGGCACGGCCAGCGCCAGAACGGGCACGGCGAGGAGAGCCAAGCCAGTCCCGGCGCCTAACTGCTCGGCGAGGACCGGTCCCACCAGGGAGCCGATGACACCGCCGAGCCCGGTTGCCATCAGGAAGAGCGAGAAGAACCGGCCGTAGATTGCAGCCGGCAGCCGGTGCTGAAATCCGGTAAGGGCCGCGACCTCCTCCAGATCGCCGGTGACGCCGTTGAGAACGAGGGCGGCCACGGCGATCAGGACACCGCCGGCGATGCCAAAGAGCGCGATGCCGATGGCTCCGACGACGGCCGCAGCGGCGGCCATGACGAAGACGCGCGACCCCTGATAGTTCCCCGCACCGGCGGCGAGGCCGCCGACGAGGGCGCCGATACCGAGTGCGGCGTAGAAGACGCCAACACCCGCGTCGCCTAACCCCAACGAGCGGGCGCGGACGACGAAGATAGCGACCGCCCCCATCACCAGGGCGTAGTTGGCGACGGTGAGTGCGGTGTAGAGGGCCACCTCACGGTCGCGAAGAAGTGTGCGATAGCCGAGGCCATCGCCGGACGCGCTGGTTGCTGGTTCGGGGTGGGCAGCGACTGCCGCGCCGGGGACCGTCCTGGCTCGGTGGTCACGCAGGACCGCACCTGCGACGAGCAGGAACGACAGCCCGTTGAGGAGGAACAGCGGTACGGCGCCGATAAGAGCGAGCAGGAGGCCACCGAGGAGAGGGCCGACCAGTTCGCCCATCGTGCGGGCCATGGTGTGGGGGGCGTTGGCGGTGCCGTACTGCGCGGGCGGCGTGACGGCCATCAGCTGGACCTCGAAGGCGGGCATGGCGACGGTGCGGGCGGTGCCCATCGCGAGGACCAGGCCGTAGAGAAGTCAGATGTTCGGGATGATGTCCAGCAGGACGAACGATGCGCCGAGCGCGGCCAGGAGGATGTGGCTGAGGATGAGCAGCTGAGGACCGGGGTGGCGGTCCACGAGTGCGCCGGCGGGAGCCTGGATCAGGGAGCGGGGCAGCATGAAGAGCGCGAGCATCACGCCGACGCCGAGGGCCCCGTCGCCCAGCTTGTAGGAGAGCGCGATCAGGGCGATGGTGTTGAAGCGGTCGCCGATGTAAGAGCCGGTCGCCGCGAGGAGCAGCCGGCGGGTGCCCGGAACAGCGCCGATCTGCTGGTATTGGCGTCCGGTCCGCCGGGCGGCGGCAGAGAGACGGGCGACGAGCCCTGTTCCGGACGCGGCGTCGGTGCTGGGGTCCACGCGGCACCTCCGAGAGCGGACGCGGTCCGCGGGGCCCCTGAGGACCCCGCGGATGGGATACAAAAGCCGCGCGCCCCCGCGCCCGCGTTACTCACGGCGCGAAGGCAGAACAGGCAGCGCGTTAGTGAGAGCGCGAGAAGGCTCGCTCGTCGTCCGACCCGTCCTCGGTAGCGTGCAAGCGGTGCCCCTCGACCTCCGGCTGGTCGACGGCATGAGCGCGATCATCCGGGTTTTCGGTTGCATAGTACCTGTGTCCTTCGACCTCCGGTTGCTCGGTGCCCTTCACCAAGCGCTCGTCCGAGTTCTCGTTGGCCATGAACGCTCTGTGCCCCTCGACCTCGGGCTGGTCGGTAGCGGCGCTCTCGCCCTGGTTCTCGGTGGAGAAGAACCGGTTCTCTTTGTCCGACATCCTGACCCTTCCTCCGCTGCGCTCGATCGGGACGGCGCCCGGTGGTGCCGTCCACCCCGTCCTGGAGTTTCCCTTGGGGCTTGACTCGGATCTTATCGCTTCGCGGACGGTTCTGCTGATGTGAGTTTGGCCGGTCGGCTGTAAAAGGCGGAACACCCCTCGCCCGATCGCACTCAGCGGCAATAGTCATCCAGGGCGGTCTTGTTGAGCACGGTGATGCGGTGGCCGGCGTCCTCGGTCAGGTAGCCCCGGCGCTTGAAGTCGACAAGGACCTGGTTGACGCGGACGCGGGTGGCACCGATCAGGTTGGCGAGTTCGCCCTGGGTAAGGCGGAAGGGGAGGCGGACGCCACCGCCCGGCACCGGCTCGCCGTAGGCTTCGGCTAAGCCCAGGAGCTGGCGCGCGACACGGCCAAAGACATCAAGCGTCGCTAATGCTTCGAAGTGGGCGTTGGCGAGGCGGAGACGGCGGGCCAGGATCGCCAGCAGGTTGTCCGTAATGAGGGGGATATCGCGGCGGAGCTGGTGGAAGCCGGCGCGGTCGAGCCAGAGAAGCTCGGCACTCTCCAGCGCAACAACATTGGCGGAGCGGCCACCGAGGTCGAGAAGGGCCATCTCGCCCACGAGTTCGCCCGGACCGAGCAAGGCGAGGGTGACCTCGTGTCCGTCCTCCCGGATGATGTGGACCTTGAGTGTGCCCGACCGGACGATGTACGCGGCCTCGCCGGTCTGGGTCGCGGTGAGCACAGGCGCGCCCGTCGGGAAGCGGGAGGAACGGAGCAGGTCATTGACCCGCTGGAGGTCGGGGTTCGACAGCCCGCGGAAGAGTGGGAGACCGCCTAGGACCCTTGGATCCGCTACCGCCGGCATGATCTTCTTTCCTTGCCTGTAGATCCACACCGCGCCTGGGGCTGGACGCGCTCGTCCCAGCCGGAGCGCCCGGTGCTTTCGTCGATCTTCTCGCCAGTGCGTCGTCCCGGGCGCTGTTCAGCGCCGGGCAATTCCCCGCCGATGCGATAATCTACCAACGATTCGCCGCGAACTCTGAAGCCGGGAGCAGGGTCCCGTCGGTTGGGCCGTGAGGCGGCGCGCCGTCCCCGGTGACGAACCGGCGGGCAAGCGCTCAGCTGCCGAAGTCTTGGCTTGCGCATGTACCCAGGGGGCGACCAGGGCCGATGGCCGAGCGACCAAGCGGCACCGTCACGTTCCTGTTCACGGACATTGAGGGGAGCACCAAGCTCTGGCAGGAGCATCCGCGGGCGATGGGGGCGGCGATCGCGCGCCACGACGCCCTGCTTCAGGCGGCCGTGGAGGCTCACGGTGGGTACGTCTTCAAGTCCATGGGTGACGCTATCTGCGCCGCGTTCGCCTCGGCGGGTGCGGCGGCGAGTGCGGCGGTGGCGGCGCAGCGGGCGTTATCCTCCGAGCCATGGGGCGAGACTGGGCGGCTGCGAGTGCGGATGGCGCTGCACAGTGGCGAGGCGGAGGCGCGGGGCGAGGACTACTTCGGCCCGCCACTGAACCGGATCGCCCGGCTCCTTGCCGCCGGACATGGCGGGCAGATCCTACTGTCGCAGTCGACGCACAGTCTGGTGCGGGGAACCCTGCCGAAGGGCGTCTTTCCATGGGATCTGGGCGAGCACCGCTTGCGGGACCTGCTGGAGCCGGAGCGGGTCTACCACCTGATCGTGCCGGATCTGGAGAGCGACTTTCCGCCCCTGCGGACGCTGGATGCGCGACCCAATAACCTGCCGCTGCAGCCGACCCCGCTGGTGGGACGGGAGCGGGAAGTGGCGGCGACGGTGGCGGCGCTGCGGCGGTCTGAGGTGCGGCTGCTGACGCTGACCGGTCCGGGGGGAACGGGCAAGACGCGGCTGGCGCTGCAGGCGGCGGCGGACCTGAGCGAGGATTTTGCTGATGGGGTCTTCTTTGTCGCCCTCGCCAATGTGACCGATCCGAACGCGCTGCCGGCGGCGGTGGCGGAGGTGCTGGGGTGCGGGAGGAGGGCACCCGGCCGGTGCGGGAGCGCCTCATCGACGAACTGGCGCCCAAGCACGTCCTGCTGCTGCTGGACAACTTCGAACAGCTCGCGACGGCGGCGGCGGTGGTGACACCCTGGCTGGCGGCCGCGCCGCGCTTGAAGCTGCTGGTAACGAGCCGGGTGCCCCTGCGCTTGCGGGCCGAGCACGAGCAGCGGGTGCCGCCGCTGGGACTGCCGGTGCGGGGAGTGGTGACGCCACCGGATCAGCTCAATCAGTACGAGGCGGTGCGGCTCTTCATCGCCCGGGCCCAGGCGGTGCGGGAGGACTTCACCGTCACCAATGAGAACGCCCCGGCGGTGGCGGAGATCTGCCACCGGTTGGACGGGCTGCCGCTCGCGATCGAGCTGGCGGCAGCGCGCTCCAAGTTGCTCCCGCCCCAGGCGATGCTGGCCCGGTTGGAGCGGCGGCTGGGGCTGCTGATCGGGGGGGCGCGGGACCTGCCGGAGCGGCAACAGACGCTGCGGGGAGCAATTGCCTGGAGCTACGACCTACTCACGCCCGATGAGCAGGCTCTCTTCCGGAGGCTGGCGGTCTGCGCCGGGGCATTTGGCCTTGACGCGGCCGAGGTGATCGCTGGCACCCCCGGGAGCGGGGAATTGAAGCTGGATGTCCTGGACGGACTCGGGCGTCTGGTCGACCACAGCCTACTGCGGCAGGAGGAGGGAGCTGGGGGCGAGCCGCGCTTCATGATGCTGGCCACGATTCGGGAATATGGGCTGGAGCAGTTGACGGCGAGCGGGGAGGCGGACGAGGCTCGGCAGCGCCATGCCGCCTTTTTCCTGGCCCTAGCCGAGGAGGCTGCTTCGGTGCTGAATGGACCGGAACAACCGCGCTGGCTGGAGCGGTTGGACGCCGACCACGACGACCTGCGGGCAGCGCTGGAGTGGGCGCTGTGGCGCGAGCCGGAGACGGCGCTGCGGCTGGCCGGAGCGCTCACGGACTTCTGGTTCGTTCGTGGGCATCTTAGTGAAGGTCGTGCCTGGCTTGAGCGAGCGCTGGCCGGTGTCCCGACCGCTTTGCCGGCCCTCCGGTCCCGGGCCATCAGGGGCGTCTCCCGGTTCGCCTTCTCCCAGGGAGCCTACGCCGACGCGCGGGATTTGGGAGTTGCCGCGCTGGAGTTGGCGCGGGAGGTGGGAGACGAGCGGCTGCTCACTGATACCCTGAATGCTGCGGCGGTTGGGGCAATGAACAGCGGTGAATTTGATAGGGCCGACCGCTTCTTCACAGAGGCGCTGGACCTGTCCCGGAAGCTCGGTGACGAATTCAATGAGGCACGGGTGCTTGGCAACCTCGGAGAGGTTGCTCGCCAGCGAGGAGACCTAAAGACCGCGGAGGCCCGCTACGAGCAGGCTCTGCACCACCAACGTCGCACCGGGTGGGGACAACTTGGTGCCTACAACTTGTTCAATCTCGGTTTGTTGTCCCGGCAACGCGAGAACGTGACCGGGGCGTTCGAACGTTACAAGGAAGCGCTGGCATTGGCGCATTCGCTAGAAGATCGGGAAACCGTCGCCTATGCCTTGGCTGGCTTGGCCGGGGTTGCGGGCGAGGCAGGGGACTTCCAGCGGGCGGCGCGGTTGCTCGGGGCAGCGGAAGCGCTCCTGGAAAAGATCGGCGCTGCCTTGGAGCAGTCGGAGCGGGATCTGATGGACGCGGATGCGGACGCGGCGCGGACGGCACTGGGTGAGGAAAGATTTGCCGCCGCTTGGTCTGCGGGACGGGCGCTGACGTGGGAGGCGGCGGCGGCGGAGGCGGCGGCCACGGTGGAAGTGCCGGTCACTGGAGGGACGGTCAAGGGAGGGGATAGCGGGTGAGCGCGGGAGCGGAGGACGGGGCACTGGCGGAGGCGCGGGCAACGATTGCCCAGCAGGCGGAGGAGATTGAGCGGCTGCGGCGGCGACTCGGCGAGGAACGGCTGGCGGAGGAGTTGCGCGATGCGCTGTCCCTCGCCGGGACGGCTGCGGTCATCGCAGCGCCAGTCTCCCATACCCGTCTGCTGGAGTTGATCGTGGAGACGGCCGCGGCGGTGATCGGCGCTCGGGCTGGGGCGCTGTTTCTCATCGACGAGGCGGCCCAGGAACTCATCTTCGAGGTGGCGATCGGCCCGAAGGCGGCCGAGGTCAAGAAGTTCCGGGTGCCGCTCGGGCATGGCATAGCTGGGCTGGTCGCGGTGAGCGGCCAACCGATGGCCGTCTCCGACGCCTCGAACGACCCACGTCAGGCGGCCGACATCGCCCGTGATGTGGGGTACGCGCCGGGCAGTATCCTCGCCGTTCCTCTCGTAGCGGAGGAGCGGGTGATCGGGGTCCTGGAACTGCTGGACAAGGAAGGGGCGGCCTCCTTTTCGCCAGACGATATCGCGACGCTGGGGTTGTTCGCGCAGCAGGCGGGCGTGGCGGTCGAGCAATCCGGGACGCGGCGGCGCCTGGCCGGGTTGCTGAGCGGGGTGCTCGGCGGGCTCGGCGACCGGACGGCGAGCCCGTCTGATCTGCAAGATCGGGCCGGGGCGTTCGCGGACGGGGTCGAGGTTGACCCGGCCTATGAGGACGCGCTCTCTCTGGCGAGCCTGGTGCAGGAGATCGCGTCTCAGGGAGACCGGGAGCGGATGGCGTGCCGGGCGCTGCTGGAAGGGTTCGCTGGGTACCTGCGCACCCGACCGACTGCTGGGAGTTGGGGGACAGGATTGGGGGAGGCTCGATGAGCCAGCTTCGGCCCGCCTGGTCAGCCGCCTTCGCGACGGACGCGCTCCAGACCCTGCACCCGATCCCGGGTCTGGACGATCTCACGCCGGAGTGGGCCTGGGGCAGCAGCACGGGCGCCGGGGTCAAGGTCGCGATCATTGATAGTGGCATCGACGCCGACCACCCAGCGGTCGGCGGGGTGCAGGGCTACGTTCAGATCGGGGGGACGCCGGAGGCGCTGACCTACGATGAGTCACCGCACGGGGATGCCTACGGCCACGGGAACGCCTGCGCGGGGATCATCCGAAGCCTGGCACCGGAGTGCGAGCTTTACAGCGTGAAGGTGCTGGGAGCCGGGTTGACGGGCAAGGGCATCCATTTCGCGGCCGGACTGCGGTGGGCGATCGAGGCAGGGATGGATGTCTGCAACCTAAGCCTCGGCTCGACCAAGCAGGACTTCTTCGGGATCCTGCACGAGCTGGCCGACCTGGCGTATTTCCGCCACATCCCGCTGGTGGTGGCGGCCAACAACCTGCCGGCTCCCTCCTTTCCCTCCACCTACGCGGCAGTGGTCTCCGTCGCCGCCCACGACGTGCCGGATCCGGAGCGCTTCTATTACAACCCGGATCCGCCGGTAGAATTTGGCGCTCACGGCATCGACGTCCGGGTGGCCTGGCAGGGCGGAAGCTGGATCACGGCCACCGGCAACAGTTTTGCCACTCCGCATATTGCCGGCATCGTCGCCCGGATCCTGACCAAGCACCCGGGGCTGACCGTCTTCCAGCTCAAGACGATCCTGCGGGCGCTCGCGGCCAATGTGGCGCGAGTGGGCGTCTAACTAAGCTCCCATTGGAGTCCGGCCTGGGCAAGTGTGGACGGGTCGGATGACGCATCCCCAAGGGTTGGCCCGGCTTGCCGGGCGTGCCGGGCATCGCCTATGCTCCGGTATCACGGTTGTTTGCCGGAGTGGCGAAGGGTGTCGGCAGCATGCGCCTGCCGGCCGGTCCTCGCTGCCGGCGCGGTCTGAAACGGGGCCATGCACCGCTTTTCATCCCCCCCCTCCGCTTCCCGCCGTCTCGGTCCGCGGATCGCCGTGGGCGGCATCTCTCACGAGACCAACACCTTCTCCCCGATGAAGACCACCCTGGACGCTTTCCGGGCCCGGGCCTATCTCGTGGGAGATGCCGTGGTCCAACAGGGACGCGGTGCCCGGAATGTTCTCGGGGGAATCGTCGACGCGGCGACAGAGGCCGGGGCTACGCTCGTGCCGACGCTGTTCGCCTCTGCCACGCCTGGCGGGGTGGTGACCCGTGAGGCGTTCGAGCATCTTCGGGATCGCCTGCTAGATCGGCTCCGCCCACCCTACACCGGGCCGTTGCCGCTCTCGGGCGTGGTGCTCGCGCTCCACGGCGCGATGGTCGCCGAGGGCGAGGAAGACGCCGAGGGAGCGCTGTTGCGGGACGTGCGTGCCGTCATTGGCCCAAACGTGCCGCTGGTGGCGGTGCTGGACTTCCACGCCAATGTCTCGTCACTGATGGCCACCTCCGCCGATCTGCTGATCGGCTATGGCACCTATCCTCATGTCGACACCTACGAGCGGGGCCAGGAAGCGGTGGAACACGTGCTGACGCTGCGGCGCCGACCGCTGCACCCGGCGACCGCCTTGCGGATCGTGCCGCTCCTCGCTCCGCTGCCGGCCCAGCGCACCACCGGCCCAACACCGATGCGGGATGTGATGCGTCACGCTGAGGCGTTTCGGCGGGAGCCAGGCGTGGTGTCGATCTCGGTTGCCGGTGGGTTCCCGTACAGTGATGTGCCGGCTGCTGGGCTGAGCGTGCATGTTGCCACGGACGGAGACCAGAGCCTTGCTGACAGCCTGGCGGATCGGGTCGCCAGCACCGTGTGGGACCGGCGGGCACGGTTTGCGACGCGCGGCCTGCCGCCCGACGAGGCGATCGACCAAGCCCTCGATCTCACCAAACCCGGACGACCTGTGGTGCTGGCCGACGTGGCAGACAATCCTGGGGCGGGGGCAGCCGGGGACGGGACAACGTTGCTGGCGCGGCTTCTAGCGCGAGGCGTGACTGGGGCGGCGCTGGGCGTGATCGCGGACCCCGAGACGGTTGCGGCGGCGGCCGGCGTTGGCGTGGGTGGGGTCGTGCAGCGGGGCGTGGGTGGGCGAACGGATTCGCGCACGGGCGCACCGGTGGAGGCTGCCTGGCGCGTGTGCGCGCTGACCGATGGTGCCTTTACGAACCGGGGGCCCATGGGGACCGGAGGCGCGACGCGGCTCGGTCGAACCGCGGTGCTGGAGGCAGGCGGAGTCGAGGTGGTGGTCTGCGAGCGTCGGGTGCAGGCGCTGGATCCGGAGTTGTTCCGAGCCGCAGGGATTGACCCGGCCGCGCGGCGGGTGCTGGCGGTGAAGTCCAGCGTCCACTTCCGGGCGGCCTTTGAGCCTCTGGCTGCCGCGGTGCTGGAGGTGGAGACGCCGGGTTTGAGCGGCTCGGACCTCGTCTCGCTTCCGTATCGGCGAGTGCGGCGCCCGATCTGGCCGCTGGATCGGGAGGTCCGGTTCCTTGCCTGAGCGAAGGGAGCCGCTGCGCAGCTACGCCGCCTCGGCCGGGCGGGAGGATCCGTATGCCGATCTGCCCCGCCGCACGCGGGCGCGGAAGGCGATCGGTGATCCCGGTGGTCCCCGGCCGGCGGTCTTGGCTGGACAGCGACGGCGGCTGACGGATGAAGAACGCCGGGTCATCCGGGAGCGACGGCAAGCGGTCTTCACACCGGCCGAGCGAGCCAATGTCGATCCCGGGCCGGTATCTCCTGAGGGCCAAGAGCGGAGATCGCGATCGGAGCGAGCCGCGTCGCGCCGAGTCGGGGGCCGGGTTCTGGCTCTGGGCACACTGCTCTTCGTCAGCATGACGGTCGTCGCGGCCGGTGCAGGCGGCGTCTTCGATCGGGGCGAACGGCGAGAGCCGGAGCCGACCGCACCCGCACTGGCGGCCATCGCCTCACCCGAAGCGGAGTTGGCTGCTGCCGCGGGTCCGGTTGCCAGCCCCGCCTCCGTGCCCCCGGCAGATGACGTTCCGGTGGTCTGCCTGGACCCAGGACACGGCGGCGACGATACGGGATACACGCGTGAGCCGGGTGGGGGGCTTCCGTTCATGGCGGAAGCGGATTACAACCTGGCCCATGCCCTCGACCTTGCCGGGCGATTGCGAGCCCGTGGCATCACGGTCATCCTCACTCGACGGACGCCAAACGCGGTGAACGCGAGCGGAGCCGATGTCAATGGCGATGGTGAAAGCCTGACCACGGCACCCAGGCCGGGTTACGCCGCCGACGTCGAGGCGAAGCGCATCAAGCGCGCGGGCGAGATCGACGAGCAGCAGGCCCGGATCAACGTCTGCAACGCGGCGGGCGCCGACCTGCTCGTTTCGATGCACCTCAACGGCTATGATCGCCCCTCACCGACCGCGAAGGGGTACGAGACGTGGTACACCGGGGTACGCCCGTTCGGGGACCGGAACCAGCGGTTCGCGACTCTGGTCTACCGCTCGCTCGGGGAGCACTTCGCGGCGGCCGGATTCGAAACGTTGGCGCGGGAGGTCAATGACGACGAGAAGATCGACGTTGACGCCAACGATCCGGGCTTTTTCGACCACATGATCATGACCGGACCAGATGTGCCGGGGGCGATCACGGCAAGCCAGATGCCCGGCGCGATCGTGGAGGCTCTGTTCATCTCCGACGACGGTGACGCTCGATTCCTGGCAAGTGAGCAGGGCCACGACGCGGTCGTTTCTGCCTACGAGGAGGCCATTCTGGCGTACTTGGAGGAGTTCCCGGGTTAGCGGAGCCTGCGGGTGCGGAATCCGTCGTGTCTCGTGGGCCGGAAGAGATCGCGCTAACGATCGCGCCGCCGAGTAGTAGGAGCCATTGGATGCCTCCACGTTCCGACGATTCACACATGGATGCCGAACCCCGTGAGGGCGTTCTTGGGCTACTCGGGCGGCGGATCCGGCGACGGAGGCTGGTGGCCGCGGGGCTCGGGGTTGCGGGGCTCGGCGCCGCGGCGGCCGGATCCGCCCTGGTCGTGGGACGAGGAGATGCTGCTCCAGCACCCGCCAAAGGGTCGTCATCCGGGGCGGTTGTGGCGAACACCCTGGAACCCACCGTCACACCGGTGCCCGCTACATCCGGCGGTGTCGCTGCTGCCCCTCTGACAAGCACACCGGCTGAAGTGGAGGTGAGCGGCCAGGTGGCGCCCCTTGCGCCGGTGCCGGAAGGGATGGCCCTGGTCACCTCGCCGCGGTTGCCACTCTTCGGCATTGGCAGCGAGCAGCTTGAGGGCATCCTCCGAGGGCAGATCGTCGATTGGGCGGAGGCCGGCTCGCCGGCGCGGTTGCCGGTGGAGGTGTTGGCCATTGAGGGGCAGGAGCCGGCGGGCACGACGCCGACCGCCACCTTCCCCGACTACGATGCCTTGGTCGCGGGCTTTGCCGACCACCCGGGCGGCGTGGCTCTGGTGCCGCTGGATCAGGTGAACTTCCGGGCCAACGTTCTCTCGGTGGACGGGGTGGACCCGCTGCGGGACGGCAGTGATGACGGAGGAGGGCCGATCCTCCGCATCGGCGTCGTGGGCGACATCGTGCCGGGGCGCAACGTGCACGCCAAGATGGCGTTCTATGGAGACTTTACCCACCCCTTCTTAGAGGTCGCGGACACTCTCGCCTCCTTTGACCTGACCATTGCCAACCTGGAGGGGAACCTCTCGGCCACGCTGCCGCAGCCGGCGGACATCCACTCGTTCAGTTTTGTCTCCGATCCGGCAATGATCGACGGGTTCAAGTTGGCCGGCATCGACGCGGTCAGTCTTGCCAACAACCACGCTCACTGGAACAGCGAGGGTTGGGGGGCGCAGGGGCTGCTGGACACGATGGATGCCCTGGAGGCCGCGAACCTCCCGTTCTTCGGAGCAGGGCGGACACTTGACGAGGCACGCCAGCCCTGGGTGACGGAGGTCAAGGGTCTCTCGGTGGCCGTGCTCGGTGTTGATGGAGTAACGGCCAACCTTGACTACCCGGAGCGGGACGAGGAGATGGGCGTGGTCGGCCCCGACTGGGGGGCCGGGCCGGATTCCCCCGGCACCAATCCTTTTGCCTACGATCAGGTGGTGGCCGATATCGCGGCTGCGGTGGAGCAGTACGACATCGTCATTCCCTACCTGCACATGGGGGCGGAATACCGCTGGATCGTGCCGGCGTGGGTGCAGGAGATCGCCCACGGGGCGATCGACGCCGGGGCGACGATGGTGGTGACGAACCACCCCCACATCATCCAGGGGATGGAGGTCTACGGCGGCAAGCCGATCGTCTACTCCGTCGGCAACTTCATCTTCGACCAGATGTACAGCGTGGACACCCGCCAGGGCCTGATCCTGGAGATCACTCTGCGCGGTTCCCAGGTCGCCGGCATCCGCACCCGTGGCGTCGAGATCCAGGACTTCCACCAGCCCCGCTTAATGACCGAAGGCGAGCAGGCCGCGATCATGGATCGGTTCTGGCGCTCGACGGACCGGCTGGCGGAGCGGTAGGTGCTCCTGATCGGAGCTTAGCCCTTCTGCACTGCGTCGAGTCGACGACCGGCCGCCGCGATACGGGCAAGCACCGAGGGAAGGTCGGACAGGATCTCGTCGTTGCAGAATCTGTGTCGTCTTGTCCATGTGGAGACCCTGCCGAAGCACGCCCCCGGCCCCCCCAATTCTGGGGGAGAACGGCGAGCATCATGCGACAACGTGGCCGACCGGTTCTCCGCTTGGGTAGCGTCGTGGTAGACGACGCGGTTTTCGTGACAGGACTGAGCGTGGCACGGCTCTCCGCCCAGAATTGGGGGCCGGGGGGGCGCGGGCCGGGGGTGCTCTCCCATCCCCCATTACCCACTGATCAGGCACGGACGATGATCTTGCCGCCGCGGGCGACAATCAGGTACTCCCGGGTCGTACGGCGGAACTGCGCTTCGATCTCACCGACGAGGTCCACCGTAGTGACATCGGTGAAGACGACGGTGGCCGAGCCGCCAACGGCATCCACGCGGCGGATTGAAGGCCAGAGGGTGAGCATCGCGGCGGGACGACCGCCGGAGCCCGGGACGAGGATCTGGTGGACCGCGGCACCGGGGAGGCGGAACGGCGCCAGGGTAACGTCGCCGCCCAGCGTCTCTCCAATCAGAGGGATGCATTGGGCGTCGTAGGGTACCTGCCGGATGGGGTGGCGAATGGGGGCAGAGGGAACGTCATCAGGCGGCATCGAGAGCGGTCTCCTCCGTTGAGCGAGGTCTAGCACGCCTATGGTTGTCCACGGGGGTCGGATCAGCCTTGCA
>JAUJMG010000370.1:2176-4513 GCA_030446955.1 Thermomicrobiales bacterium | reverse complement strand
TCGGTCACTAAGGGTTCTCATTCCTCATCAAAGAAGTAACGCTCTGGATCGTCGACATCTTTCTCCTCGTCAACCCTAGGCGTTAAGATGAAGAACGCCACCTGGGGAGGAGCCAGGAAGCGGAACGGGACCCCGGAGACACCCAGACCGTTGTTGACGAAGAGTGGATTGCCATTGACGACGTGAGTGCCGCGCGGGTAATGCGAGTCGAGATCCCCGGCGATCATCGGTAACTCCAGCGGGGTGAACCGTTTGAGTGGCGAGAATCGGAGTTGACCACCATGGGTGTGCCCGGCTAGCGTCAGCGCGAAGCGCGTGGCCGGAGCTTGCTCGACAATGTCGGGCACATGCCCAAGCAGAATAGCCGGCCGATCCGCCTCGGCATGGGCAGGAACGCCCCTCATCGCTCTGCCGAGATCATCGTAACCGAGCCGGGGATCGTCGACCGCGACGATCAGGATGTGCCCGGCCCCTTCCCGCACTGGCACATCCGCGTGCTGGTTTCGCAGCACACAGACCCCCTGATCTCGCAGCCGACGAACAATGCCTTGCGTGGCCACCTCGTTGGTCAAGTGGTCGTGGTTGCCGAGAACGGCGAAGGTGGGACAGACCTCCGTGAGCGGGCGGAAGAGGTCCGCGCGGCGTTCCCAGACCCCGTTGTGAGTGAAATCCCCGGTCAGAGCCGCGAGGTCGACCCTTTCAGATCGAACTTTCTCAATGGCGCGTCGAAGGGTGGATTGGCGAGTGCCTTCCATGCCGACGTGAAAGTCAGTGAGATGGGCGATCCGAACGCCGTGGAGGGCTGCGGGAAGACCGGGCACCCCAAGGCGATACCGAACCGTTTGCAGCCGACGAGGCTCGACGGCGTACGCATAGCCTGCGGCCATGGCGCCGAGGGTGACTGCTGCGGCCGCCGCCATCGACCCTCTCCGGCCCCAATCGCTCGCGAACATCACGGTGGATAGGTCCCATTTGTCACTTCCCCGGAGGGGAACACGACGTCGACGATGGGTCATAGGTCCTCCTGGGCGTCGCCGTCCGGCGCAAGTGTGCACCGGGCATCCCGGCAGGACTGAAGGAACGCAACCAGCACGCCAGAGGGTGATCTGGAGAGTCCCCGGCAAGCACAGTTGGTTATTCAGGCTGAAGGGACCGGTGGCTATACTCCACGTTATGCGGGAGCACCTTCCAACTCCGGCGCGGGAGAGCGGATCCAGGGGCGAGATGGCACGGTTTGCTGGGGGACCAGATCTCGCTGGCCGGGTACTCGTCGTGGACGACGAGCCGACCCTGCGGGAGACCGTGGGGTACAACCTATTGCGTGCGGGTCTTGAGGTCGAGCTTGCTGAGGATGGACCGATGGCCCTGGCAGCGGCGCGTGCGCGTCCGCCAGACCTGGTGGTGCTGGATGTGATGCTGCCTGGAATGGATGGCTTTCAGGTCCTCCGTTCCCTCCGGGAAGAGTCAACGGTGCCTGTTCTCTTGCTGTCGGCGCGCGGTGCGGAGCATGATCGGGTACACGGTCTTGAACTCGGTGCTGACGACTACCTGACGAAGCCGTTCGCGATGCGTGAGTTGCTTGCCCGGGTCCGGGCGATGCTTCGCAGAGCCGACATGGCCGCGGCGGTCCGGACGAACCAGGGTCCATCACTACGAGACGGCGATGGCCGGCACGACGATGAGGAGGGATTGCCGAAACAGGGGAATATTCACCCCCTAGGAGATCGGGGCGTTCTCCGGTACGGAACGCTCTCGATCGACCCCGCTCGGCGGCAAGCCCGGTTGGGAGAGGCGGTCGTTCCGCTCAGGCCGAAGGAGTTTGATCTGCTCCATTATCTGGTTCGACAGCCTGGGATCGTCCTGTCCCGAGAGGCGATCCTGCGCGAGGTTTGGGGCTACCACTACCCGGTCGATACCAGGACCGTCGATGTCCATGTGCGCTGGTTGCGTCAGAAGATCGAAGAGGATCCGAGTCAGCCGCGCATGATCGAGACAGTGCGGGGGTTTGGATACCGCTTTGTGGCCTCCACCTGAACAGTCCCGGGCCTTAACAGTGCTGGCCCCATGGACCTGATGCCTTTGCGTCTAGAGCGAGGCAGATCCGATGGTTAGGCCACGGATTCTGCGTGGCCACCTGGCACTGCCCTATGTCCTGCTCATCTTGTCGATCATGCTGGTGCTTGGCGCCTATCTCGTGATCGGGGCCAGGAACCTGTACACGGACCGGCTGTCGGAACAGCTTGAGTCCCAAGCTCGCCTGGTGGGAGAGATCGTCCGTCCGGCTCTTGCCGCTGGAACTGGTGTCGCGGAGATCGACGCCGTCGCGGAACGTCTTCA
>JAUJMG010000370.1:0-2076 GCA_030446955.1 Thermomicrobiales bacterium | reverse complement strand
GGATGCTGGAAGCATCGGCACAGATGGTGATCGGGATCCGCGAGGAGCTTGGCCTCGTCGTGCTGCGGGATGTCACCGATCTACGTCGCCTGGAAGTCGTGCGGCGCGAGTTTGTCGCTAACGTGTCCCACGAGCTGAGAACTCCGCTTGCGTCGATCAAAGCCCTGGTGGAGACGCTCGAAGCCGGCGCAATTGATGACCCATCCGTCTCCTTGGACTTTCTGGGACGGATCGTCGGTGAAGTGGATCGGCTGGCTGCGCTGGTCGACGAGTTGCTGGATTTGGCCCGGCTCGAGAGCGGGCGGGTCAACCTCCGATTGCAGGATCTTGAGCCTGAGGCACTCGTGGGGCGAGCGGTTCAGCGCTTACGTCCCCAAATCGATCGGGCTGGATTGCATCTGACGATGGACGTGCCGCCGGGCCTGCCTTTGGTGCGGGCTGACCAGGCGCGAGTCGAGCAGGTCCTTCTGAACCTCGTCCACAACGCCATCAAATTCACTCCCGCTGGTGGGTCAGTTCGCATCAACGGCGGCTTGGACGAGGGGATGCTTCGCATCCAGGTCCAAGACACTGGGACCGGAATCTCCAAAGCTGAGCAGCCGCGCCTGTTCGAGCGCTTCTACAAGGCAGACAAGGCCCGCCGCTCCGATGGCAGCGGCCTTGGGCTTGCTATCGCCAAGCACATCGTCCAAGCACACGGCGGCACCATCACGGTAGAGAGCGAGCTGCACCAGGGCGCCACGTTCTCCTTTACGCTGCCGCTCGTGGGAGGAGAGCAGTTCCAGACTCGGGATCCACGCGAGGCACGCAGTTCGCGCGTCCATGCAAGGTTAGGCAACCCGAGCGACTCGTCGAGTGTGAACGCCACCTTCCCGGTCTGAACGCCGGTGCGGCCAATGCGCGACGGCCGATTGTTTTGGCAGTGGGAATGGGCGTTAGCGGCGGGACGAGCGAGGGTCTAGAGCGTCCTGAAGGCCGTCGCCGAGCACATTGAAGGCGAAGACTGTCAAGGTCAGCGCCACACCTGGGAAGGTGGTGTACCACCAGGCATCGCGGAAGTAGCTGCGCGCATCCGAGAGCATGGTGCCCCATTCAGGTGATGGCGGCTGAGCGCCAAGGCCAATGAAACTCAGGGAGCTCGTCGCGAGGATCGCGTACCCCACATCCAAGGTGAGTTGAATGATGACGACGGCGACCGCGTTCGGGAGAATGTGACGGAACAAGAGCCGGGACGGCGACAACCCCAAGCTCCTGCCCGCCGTCACGAAATCCCGTTCCTTGATCGACAGAACCTGAGCCCGGACCAAGCGCGCATACCAGGGCCAGAAGACTGTGGATAGGGCAATCATCGTGTTCGTGAGACTCTTGCCCAGGGTCGCGGCGATGGTCACGGCAAGAACGAGGGCCGGAAAGGCCAGGAACATGTCCGTGATCCGCATCAGCACCTCATCGGCAAGACCTCCAAGGTAGCCCGAGAGGGCGCCGACGAGGGTGCCGAAGCTGACCGCGAAGGCGAGCACGACGACCGCCACCTGGAGAGAGATGCGGGTGCCCGTCATCACTCGGCTGAGGACATCCCGGCCCAGTTCGTCCGTGCCGAGGGGATGCTCGAGGGAAGGGGCCTTGAGCTTACTGCCGGTGATGTCCTGCGCGTAGGGATCGTGGGGGGCGAGGATCTCTCCGAAGAGGGACAGAACGAGGAATAGGCCAACGATACAGACGCCGATGAAGTTCAGCCGGTTGTCCAGCAGAAACCGCTTGAGATTCCTGCGAAGCTGGCTCCGCTCCGGCTGGCGACGGGAACGGCCGAGGGAGCGGTAGCGCTCCTCGGAGCGGGTCGCCGGTCCTTCGGCTCCCGCGGGAACAACGCCTGGCTCGGACCGACTGCCTGCTTCTGACCCGGGGTCGCACTGCCAATAATGGGGTCGGCGCTCACGAGAAGGAGATCCGTGGGTCAAGGAACAGGTAAAGCACATCGACAACCAAGTTCATGAGGACAAAGACGAACGCGACGACCAGGGTGGTCGCCATGATTGCGTTGTAGTCGACCTTTTCAATGGCGTTGACCGCGTAGCG
>JAUJMG010000369.1 GCA_030446955.1 Thermomicrobiales bacterium | reverse complement strand
ACCGCGACGTTTGACCTCTACACCCGCTCGACGCCGTTCGGCGGGGCGTACCTGCTGGTTGCCGGGCTGGAGCCGGCCCTCGCGTACCTGCGCGATTTCCGGTACACGGACGAGGACCTTGCGTTCCTCGCCCAAACTCGCCCCTACGACCCGGCGTTCCTCGATGAGCTGCGCCAGTTCCGTTTCAGCGGCGAAATCCGGGGCATGCCCGAAGGGACGGTGGCGTTCGCCGACGAGCCGCTGCTGCGGGTGACGGCGCCCTACCACGAGGCGCTGATGCTGGAATCGGGGCTGCTGCGGGCGATCGGCGTCTCGACCCTGATCGCGACCAAGGCGGCGCGGCTCGTCCACGCCGCGGCCGGTCGAGCCGTCTCCGACTTCGGGTTCCGCCGCGCCCACGACCCGTACCTTTCGGCCCGCTCTGCCTACATCGGCGGCTGCGCCAGTACCTCGTTCACCGCTGGCGCTCAAGTCTTCGATATTCCCGGCGCTGGCACGATTCCCCACGCCCTGGTCCAGGCCTTCGCGAGCGAGGCGGAGGCCTTTCGCGCAGTTGCCGAGAGCCTGCCGCGCTACGCTCTGCTGCTCGACACCTACGACGTCCACGCGGCGATCAGCATCGCGGTGGCGGTGGCGCACGACGCTGAGGCCCGGCTGGGCCACGAGTTGGTCGCGGTGCGGCTCGATAGCGGCGACTTCCTGGCTGACAGCCTGCACGTCCGTCGCGTCCTGGACGATGCCGGGCTACGCGAAACCAGGGTGCTGGTCAGCGGCGATCTGGACGAGTTCCGGATCGCGGACCTGCTGCAGAGCGGGGCACCCGTCGACGGCTTCGGTGTCGGCGGCAACCTCGCGGTGGGACTCGGGACGGGACCGGGTCGTGGCATCGGAGGAACGCTCGGCGCAATCTACAAGCTTGTTTGGTACGAAGGCGCTGGGGATCCCGCCCGGATCAAACTGGCGGGCACGAAGAGCACCTGGCCCGGCCGCAAACGGGTGTACCGCCTGGGCGAGTTCGGGGGGGATGTGGTTCAGCTTGACGACGAGCCGGCACCAGCCGATGGGATGGGCCTCCTGCAGCCGGTGGTCCGCGACGGCGCGATCGTGGCCACGAGCCCCTCCCTCACCGAGGTCCGCGATCGCGCCCTCTCCGCTCTCCGGTCGCTGCCGGAGCGCCACCGGGCGTTGGCCGACCCGGTCCCGTACCCGGTGCGGCGGAGCGATCGCCTGCTGGCCCTCCGCGAGCAAGCGAGCCGCCGCTACGCCCGGCAGCGGGACTGATCCTCGATCCGATTTGTTACCGTAGCCGCCTTCTGGACGGAATCGATCGGACCGGAGGATGCACGTGGCGAACGACGACATCTGCTTTCTTTCCGCGCTCGACTTGCGGGAGCGGTACCGGCAGCGGGATCTGTCGCCGGTGGAGGTGGTCGAGGCGGTGCTGTCTCGGATCGAGCGGCTCAACCCGCGCCTGACCGCGTTCATCACCGTGACCGGGGATCTGGCGCTGGAGCAGGCGCGGGCGGCGGAGCGGGCCTACGCCCCGGGGGGCGCGCCGGGGCCGCTGGCCGGCGTCCCGATCTCGATCAAGGACCTCACCCCGACGAAGGGGATCCGCACCACCCGCGGCTCCCTGCTGAGCGCGGACTGGGTGCCGGACGAGGACGTGCCGTTTGTGGAGCGCGTCCGGGCCGCCGGCGCGGTCGAACTTGGAAAGACCAACACGCCCGAGCTGGGCTGGAAGGGGGACTCCGGCAATCGCCTGGTCGGGCCAACCCATAATCCGTGGCGGCACGGTCGCACCGCGGGCGGGTCGAGCGGCGGGGCAGGTGCGGCGGTCGCGGCCGGGCTCGGGCCGCTGGCCCAGGGAAGCGACGGCGCCGGCTCGATCCGGATCCCCGCCGCCTTCTGCGGCATCGTCGGGCTCAAACCATCATTCGGGCTGGTACCGCTTTACCCGCCGGGGCTCTTCGGCGACCTCGCCCACCTCGGGCCGATGACCCGCACCGTCCGCGACGCGGCACTGCTCCTCGACGTCACGGCCGGGGCCGATCCACGGGATCGCCTCTCCTGGTCGAGCGGCGTCAACTACCTCTCCGCCTGTGAGGGCGGAATCGACGGTCTTCGCGTGGCGTGGTCGCCAGACCTGGGCGGGATGCCGATCGAGTCGGAGGTGCGACGAGTCGCGGAGGACGCCGCCCGCCGGTTCACGGAGCTGGGCTGCGAGGTCGAGGAAGCGGACCCGAGTTTGCCGGATCCTTGGGAGGTGGTGCATCAGATCCTCTCGGCGGCAATGGCCGGCTATCACAAGGAAGACTTCGACGCCGTCAAGGACCGGATCGACCAAGGACGCCGCAAGGTCGTCGAGGCCGGGCAGAAGTTGGACGCCGCTACGGTCGCCGTCGCCCACCAGCGCCGCAGCGCTTACTACGAGGGCATGCGCCGCTTCATGGCGGAGGGACGCTTCGATCTCCTCCTCACCCCCACCCTCCCGGTGACCGCCTTTCCTGCCGGTGACGACCAGCCGTACCACGTAGCCGGACGCGACACGAGCTACCTGGGCTGGACGGCCTTCACCTATCCATTCAATGTCACCGGGCAGCCAGCCATCACCGTCCCGTGCGGCGTCGCGTCAGACGGCCTGCCGGTCGGTCTCCAGATCGTCGGCCGCTGGCGCGACGACCGGACGGTGCTGCGTGCCGCCGCGGCCTTCGAAGCCGCCTTCCCCTGGGCGGCCCGGCGGCCCGATCTAGGCTGACGGCTCGCCGGTCGAATGGGGGTGGGCTCGGGGCGCGATGGGGAGGACGGAGAGGTGGGTCGATGTGATTCCTGGCAGGGTCGAACAAGACGCAACAATGTTGCAGACGGCACGGGTGGCAGGAACATTGCTACGGACCCGCGGGGCCGTCGTTGGGACGATCCGGGGTATCGAAGAGAGAAGCGGGAATGCACTACCGATCGGCATTGGTTTCGCTGCTGGCGATCTTCGCCATGCTGCTCACGGGGGTCGCGGCGGTCGCGGCCCAGGACGCCACACCCGGCGCGACGCTGTCGGCCGACGAGCTCGGGCTGCCGGAGCTGCTGGTCACGGTAACCGACACCGGGTTCGAAAATCTGCCCGAGGAGCTTGAGGCGGGCCGCTACCTGGTCACGTTCACCAACGAAAGCTCCATGGAATCGGCCATCAACTTCTTGCAGCTGCCGGAGGGCATCACCGCCGCTGATATGACCGGTGGCCCTCCGGGCCCCGACGCGACGCCGGGTCCGGGCATGGCGAGCCCTGAGGCCGAGGAGGCGCCGGCAGCCGAGGGGGGCGAGGGCCTCCCGCCGGCCTGGTACTACGAGACCTACATCGCCGGCGGCCCTGGAGCGCCGGCCGGAGCGACGACTCAGGGGATCGTCGACCTAATCCCGGGCAACTACGTGGTTGGGGCGGACGACCCCATGGCACCGCAAGCGCCCGTCGAGCTGACAGTGACGGGTGACGACGGTGCCACGCCCGAGGGAATGCAGGAAATCCCGGCCGACGTCACCGTGACGGAGGTCAAGACGGGCGAGGGCTACGCCTTCGAGTTTTCCGGCGAGCTGGCGACGGGCCAGCAACTCATCGAGATCACCAACGACTCCGACCAGCCGCACTTCATGCTGATGCTCCGGTCGCCTGGCCCGATCACGGTGGATCAACTCTTCCAGTTGCTCTCCTTGCCGGAGGGCGCGACCCCGCCGGCGGACCTGCCGAACCCGGAGGAGTTCGTCGTCGCTGCCTACGCGACGACCCAGTCGGCGGGCACGACGCAGTACCTGGCCGCCAACCTGGAGCCTGGCTACTACATCGTGGCCTGCTTCGTCCCTGACCCGACCGAGGGCGGCATCCCGCACGCGGCCGAGGGCATGATCGACATCATCCCCGTCGGCGTTGAGGCGACGCCGACCTCGTAACCGCCACGTAGGTTCAGTTCGTTCGGCGCGAGGCCGCCGGGGGAGGTGCCCCGGCGGCCTCGCCGCATCCACGAGGATGCTGGCCGGTTCCTGGATGCGACCGGGAACGGTGAGCCAGGCACCCTTTGATGCCGGTCTGATTGCCTGGACAGCCCATGCCCATCGTTGACCCACCAAACGCTCGCTCGATCATGGTGATCGCCGCCCACCCGGACGACATGGAGAGCTGGTGCGCCGGGACCATCGCCCGGAGCATCGATGCCGGCGCGAGCGTCCAGCTGCTGCTGGTCACCTCCGGCGACAAGGGGTCGAACGACCCGGACGCGGAGTCGGCAGCCCTCGCAGCGAGGCGGGAAGCCGAGGCCGCGGCGGCGGCGCGGAAGCTGGGGATCGCGGAGGTGACGTTTCTGCGGGAGCCGGATGGGGAGGTGGAGGAGACCCGGGCGCTGCGGGCGGCGCTGGTCGAGTAGATTCGGCGCTGGCGGCCGGACATCCTCTTCACCCACGATCCGGAACACCCCCTGCCTCCCTACCTGAGCCACCGGGACCACCGCGTCGTCGGGCGGGCGGCGCTGGACGCGGTCTA
>JAUJMG010000368.1 GCA_030446955.1 Thermomicrobiales bacterium | reverse complement strand
GCGACCACTACTTCCCCGCCGACTACGCCCGGGCGACCTGGCAGCGGCTCGCCCCCTTCTTCCGCCTGCCGGGGCGCGTCGTGGCGGGGCCGGACACGGTCACCATCGAACTGCGGCCCTTCAATGACCGGCGCCTCCGGCGCGACCTCGTCGCGGTGTGTCACCTGGTGGGCGAGGCCCGGCCCCGGCTGCCGGACGGGCGGCGGATGCTGCTCACCGTGGGCGAGCGCAGCCACGACAGACGCGACGTGCGGGAACGGTATGCGGCATGACCGTCGGCGGCTGACGGGCGCGGGCCACCCAGTGACGGCTCGACCGGATGACGGCGCGAGAAGCGCTGGTAGCATAACGAGAGAACAGAGGTTCCCCTATGATCACGAGACTTCGGCGTATGGCAGAGCCCGGATGGAGCGGTCGGCGGTGCGATAAACCGGCACCGCAAACGCCTCGACCCTTGGCCACGTGCTGCACGAAGTCTTGTGGCAACACCGGCACACCGGTTCTGCCGCTGTACAACTAGGGGGTCACCCCTCTACGATTCGCTACCTACCCGCTGTCCGCGCCCAGACCGGCCTCCCGGGCGCGGATGATCGCCTGGGCACGGTCCGCGACCTGGAGCTTGGCGAAGATATTGGAAATGTGATTGCGGACGGTCTTCGGGTTGAGATAGAGCTCGCCGGCGATCTGCTGGTTGTTGCGGCCCCGGGCGATCAGGTCGAGGACCTCGCGCTCGCGGCCGGTGAGCGCTGGGAAGGCGTCGGCAGGGGCGGCGGGTCCCGGGGCGGAGAAGAAGCTCATCAGGCGCCGGGCGATCGCGGGCCCGAAGTGGGCCTCGCCGGCGGCCACGGCGCGGATCACTTTGAGGATCTCCTCCTGATCGGCGCCCTTGAGGACGTACCCCCTGGCCCCGGCGCGTATGGCGGCGAAGACCGAGTCGTCGTCCTCGAACATGGTGACGACGACGACGCCGATGTGCGGGCTGTCGCGCACGATCCTGCGCGTCGCCTCGACGCCGTTTATGCCCGGCATCTGAATGTCCATGAGCATCACGTCCGGCTGGAGCTGTGCGGCCCGCGCTATGGCCTCTTCCCCGGTGGCCGCCTCGCCGACGACCTCGGTGTCGGGGACGAAGCTCAGCAGGGCGCCCAGGCCCTCGCGGAAGAGGGCGTGGTCGTCGGCCATGAGGATACGGATCGGGCTCATCGGTCCCCCCCGGCAGCGGGCAGGGGCAGGCGCGCGAGCACCCGCGTGCCGCCCGCAGGTCCCGACGGCTCCACCACGCACGTCCCGCCCAGCTCGGCGGCACGCTCCCGCATCGAGGAGAGGCCCACGCCGGCGCGGTGGTCTTCGGGCAGGCCGACACCGTCGTCGGTGATCTCCAGGTGCAGCTTCGCGCCTATGGCGAGTCTGACGCGACAGGTGCGGGCCTGGGCGTGGCGCACGACGTTGATCAAGGCCTGCTGCACGATGCGGTAGGCGGCCACCTCCACGGCGGCGGGCAGCGGCGGCAGCTTTTCCGGGGCTTCCACGATGACATTGAGACCGTTCTGACTGCAACTGGTCGCCTGCTCCCGGACGGCCGGGATGAGGCCCAACTCGTCGAGGGCGGGCGGCCTGAGGTCGTAGACGAGGCGCCTGATGTCGGAGATCGCGGCCTGTATCTGGGCCTTGAGCCCGGTCAGCAAGGCGTCCGCGGCCTGCGGCTCGTGGGCGAGCAGGTTGCGGGCGATGTCGAGCTTGAGGGTTAAGGTGGCGAGCTGGGGACCCAGGCCGTCGTGCAGGTCGCGCCTCAGGCGCCTCCGCTCCTCCTCCCGCGCGTTGACCAGGCGCTCGCGCGAGCGCTGGAGGTCGGCGGTGAGGCGCACGGCGTACGCGGCGGCTTCGGCGTGGCGGGCGAGGTCGTCGAGCAGGCGCCTGTCGGTCGGGCCAAACCGCTCGCCCGGGGCGCGGGGCGAGAGGATGAGCTGTCCGATCGTCTCCATGCTGTAGGCGAGCGGCAGGACGGTCGGCTCTGCTCGTGGGTTGCCGTGGGCGGCGATGGTCTCGAAGGTACCGTCGTCCCGCTTCAGGGCTATCGCCGCGTAGGGCAGCTTCAGCGACTGCGCGACCGTCTCGACGATGGCCGGGAGCACCGCCTCGGGCGTGGTAGTAACTTTCAGGCGCCGCCCCAGGCGCGAGAGCACCGCGTAGGGGTCGTCGCGCTCACCGTACATCAGGCGGTTGACGCCGCGCTGGAGCCGCTCGCGCAGGGGCGCGAACGCCACCGCGACGAGGCCCGTCGCGCTGAGCGAGACCAGCAGGTTGCCTTCCGCGTGGAGGAGTGCCCCCATGTAGGCGACGAGGAGCACATAGATACCGACGACGCAGATGGTGAGGGCGCCGTAGACGAGGGTGCGGTTGATGATGAGGTCGATGTCGTAGAGCCTGTAGCGCAGGATCGCGATGCCGGCAGCTGTCGGGATGCCCGCGAATGCCAGGGGATCCAGGACCTCGAACAGGGCCGGCGCCACCGCCTCGACCGCCGGGGAGACGAGGAACCAGGCGGGGACGACCGAAGCGGCGAACGCGAGCCACTTGATCTGCTGACGCTCCTCGCCCATCGAGCGGCGGAAGCGGATCACCAGGCTGGCCGCCGCCATGCAGAGGAGCCCGAGCCAGAGGGGCAACATGCCAGCGCCCAGCGTCTCGAGAAAGGGGTGCTGCGCCCCGATCCCGAGCGGGTTGACGAAACCCGACGCCTGGATCTCGCCCGGCTTAAAGGCGGAATAGACGGCGCCCGCGCCGGAGAAGGCGACGGCGAACCAGACGACCGGTCGCCAGCGGCCGGAGACCAGGCGGCCATCGGGGAAGTAGAGCGGCACGAAGGCGAGGATCAGCCCCGCGCCCGGCACCCAGAGCCAGGACTGCGGCCAGACCATGGCCCAGGCCAGAGGCAGCGAGCCGGGTTCGGTGAGCAGCCCGTAGGTCGCGTACTCGTTCGTGAGCACAGTCGCCGCGAAACTCAACGCGCTCACGAGGAAGAACCAGCCGACCGGGTTGGCGGGCAGGCGGGAGGCGACGATGCCGCCCACCACCGCGCACGAAAGCACGCTCACCAGAAACATCAGGGTCCCGACGCCGGTGCCGTTGACGACGACGAACACGCCCGCGCAGGCGACCAGCCCCGTGCTCAGCGCGCACAGCAACCAAGCGCCCTTGCCTGGCGCCCAGCCACTCGTCGGGCTCATCGCCAGTGTCTGCCTGGAGTGCACGTTCCGCTCCTTCCGTGGGCGGGAGGTCGAGATCGTCCCCTGTCGCGCGGTAGCCGGCATTCTACCGTGCGGGCGGGGCTCTATGCGAGTCCCCCGTGTCGAGCGGCACGGTGACGCGGGAACCTATCACGAGGGCGTAGGCAGGGCCCTGCTCTTTGCGAGCCCATCCGTCAGTCCGCGCCCCAGGCGGTGGGGGTGGGAACCACGCGGGCACCCACCCCCAACCCCCCCACTGCCGTTATGGGGCCGGCCACCGCCCCCGCGGGGTAACCCGCCACCCGCGCCGGGCGACTGAGCCCGCGCCTACGTCCCCGGAGCCATGCGTAACCGACCGCGGCTAGCACCGCGCCGACGACGAGAAACGGCAGATCGGCGATCACGTAATCTGGAGCGACGCCCTCGAGCGGGATGGTCGCGAAGATCGCTGGGAAGAACGCGACGGCGGTGAAAGCCAGCGCGAAGCGCGCCCAGCGCGGCAATACTCCGGCGCGGAGGGTGGCGATACCCAGGAGCGTCGCGCCGATCAGGACGCCGAGGACGCCTGCGAACCCGAGACCGTCGGAGGCTGTCGGCTTACCAGTAACACCGGTCAACAGCACGAGATTGATCGAGGCTGCGACGATTGCGACGCACGCCAGGAGCGCCCCCACGATCCCCAGAATCCGCGAGCGTCCCTCCAATCGGGCCCGCACCCCGAGCAGACCTACGCCGAGGAAGAAGATCGCCCCCATGAAGAAGGCTGGCCAGAACCATTCCAGAACTGACGCACTCGGATCGGCCCGGTTATACGCTTCCTCGCCGGCCGTCACGCCGATGACTAGCTCGGTAAGATAGGTAAGGCCCCACAGC
Source organism: Thermomicrobiales bacterium (assembly GCA_030446955.1). Taxonomy (GTDB): domain Bacteria; phylum Chloroflexota; class Chloroflexia; order Thermomicrobiales; family UBA6265; genus LC2-1. The sequence continues at coordinate 426 of JAUJMG010000368.1, read as the reverse complement.
AACCCGCCCAGGATCAGTGCTGGACCGCCCCACCGGATCAAGTTCGACGACATTCGCCCGCTCCTTTCTGTTGTGTGCCTCTCTGTCTCCACTCTACTAGCCGCCACGTCCCGCCGTCATGGGAGCAGGGTCCCATTTCGGTCGGGAAAACGTGTCCCGATTTGTCCCGGTAGGCAGGTAAGGTCCTGGTCGCAGCCGTCCCCCGGCCCCAGACGCTGAAGGTGGTAATCAAGGGTCGGCCCAACGGTGAACCTGCGTAGGTAGAGCGGCATTGGGCACGTCGGCGCGACCATGAGCGTGCACACGCTCGTGGTCGTGGTCAGCGCGGTACCGTTCTTGATGCGCCAACCGAACAGTGGGCCAAGACCCTGGTAGTGGCGCGCCGAGAGGGTCTTCCCGACCCCCGGCGCCCCCACGCACACGCCG